>NZ_LNDC01000022.1:254-43379 GCF_001870905.1 Geitlerinema sp. PCC 9228 | reverse complement strand
CGAAATGAAAGACCGCAAGCTGCGCCTGGAAGACGCCATCAACGCCACCAAAGCAGCCGTAGAAGAAGGCATTGTTCCCGGCGGTGGCACCACTCTGGCCCATCTCGCCCCCGATATGGAAACTTGGGCGAACCAAAATCTCCAAGGGGAAGAACTCACCGGAGCGAAAATTGTGGCTCGCGCCCTGTATACGCACCGCTCAAACGCATTGCGGAAAACGCCGGTCAAAACGGGTCGGTGATTGCCGAGCGGTTGAAAGAGAAAGAATTCAACATCGGCTACAATGCTGCCACCGACCAATTTGAAGATATGTTTGCCGCTGGTATTGTCGATCCGGCCAAAGTCACCCGTTCGGCGCTGCAAAATGCTGCTTCCATCGCTGGCATGGTCTTGACCACCGAGTGCATCGTGGTTGACAAACCCGAACCCAAAGACAATAAAGCTGGCGCTGGTGCTGGCGATTTTGATTACTAATTGGCTAGATTTCAGTTTTGTTTGGATTGGGTGATGCTCGCTCTAGCGTAACGAACAGCGCTGTATAGAATATTACCAAACCACCTTCTGAGCTTCGGAAGGTGGTTTTTTTTTCGTGGGCATACTCCTGCTTGAAGAAGCAGGGGGATTTCTTGGAGAAGTTTCCGCTATGGATGGTTTTTCGAGATACTAGAGAAAGATCGAAGCATTATTTGCAACGAAGGAGACCAACGTGTTGCTACCCAAGGGCTACGAAGTAGAGGTGTATACGGGGACGCCAGCGGGCGAAATTGTCGGACTTTCGCACAAAATTGTGGCGGATCTGGATCGGTTCGTGCGGGAACCCGATAGCCGCAATGTAGAGTATACGACGGCTCCCTTGTGCAGTTACGAACGCTTGCTGTGCGATTTGGTTCGCCCCCGCCAACAACTACGGGAATATTTGCACGGTTTGGGAGACTATACGCTGATTCCTGGCAGTAGTTTGTCCACTGGGGGCAGCGATCGCTTTTATCGTTCCGACCCGAACCATCCTTACCATAACTACATCGAACAAACCTACGGTACGAAGGTGGTAACGGCAAGCGTACACATCAATATTGGCATTGACGATCCGGAACTGTTGATGCGGGCGGGGCGTTTGGTTCGCATGGAAGCGCCGCTGTTTTTGGCGTTGAGTGCTTCTTCGCCATTTTTGGACGGACAGGCAACTGGGTATCATTCCACTCGCTGGCAGGTGTTTCCCCAAACACCGGATTGGGTGCCTTTGTTTGCCAGCCACAAGCATTTTATTCACTGGACGGAGGAGCAGCTGGCGTTGGGCACCATGCAAAACGTACGCCATTTGTGGTGTTCGGTGCGTCCCAATGGCGATCGCCGCCCTTACAATTTAAATCGCTTGGAGTTGAGAATTTGCGATTTGTTGGTAGATCCGCTGTCTTTGTTGGGGATTACGGCGTTGTTGGAGGCTAGATTGTTGCAGCTGATGGAGGACCCCTCGTTGGATCCGTTGGTGGTTCCGGTTGGGGAATCCCAAGAACGGGTGCAGGAAAAATTGGTGGCTTTGACTAGGGAAAATGAAGCGGCTGTCGCTAAGGATAGTTTGAATGCCCAACTGCGCCACTGGCAAGATGGTCGGGTTTTATCGGCGAAAGCGTGGATTGAAGAATTGCTCCAGCAAGTGCGACCCTTTGCTAAGGCTAAAGGCTTCCATTGTTTTCTGTCGCCGGTGAACAAAATTTTACAGGATGGCAACGAAGCCCAACAGTGGCTGCGCCTGTACGAATCCGGCATGTCGCTGCAGCAGGTCGTACAGCAAAAAATTCAGGAAATGGACCAGCAAGAACGAGACTTAGAAGATGCCCTGTGCCAAATGATGGCTGCTTAAAGATGGTTGCTGGATAAAAATCAGAATATTTTCTCGATATTCTGATTTTTTTGGCCGATAAGTAAAAATCATGGATGTTCCCTGGCAGTGGGTGCGGTAGGATGGCGATGGTCGATCGTGCAAATTCCGATCGCATCGGGATGTAGGTTGCTTTTGGGAGACTATGCCTCAAGTCGTTTTGGTGGAACCACAAATTCCTCCCAATACGGGGAGTGTCGGTCGTACTTGTGCGGCGAGCAAAACGGTGTTGCATTTGGTGGGACCATTGGGATTCGAGATTAGCGATCGCGCTCTCAAACGGGCTGGGTTGGATTACTGGCCTTATTTGCAGTGGCACTACCACCCAACGATGGCAGCGTTTGCAGCCTACCACCAAAAGCAATCCGGACGTTGGATTGGGTTTAGTACCCGCGGCAGCATGGCTTACCACGAACTGACCTACCAACCCACCGATTGGCTGTTGTTTGGCAGCGAAACGGTGGGCTTGTCCTCGGAGGTGCTGGCAACCTGCGATGTCACTGCCTACATTCCCATCGACCATCCCCAGGTGCGTAGTTTGAATTTATCGGTTAGCGTCGCCATCGGTTTGTTCGAGGCTAGGCGGCAGTTGGGCTGGCTGCCAAGGGAATAATGGTGGGATTGTGGTTATAAGAAATTTCTATCTGTTTGGAGCAACTTACGCAGCGATCGCTGAGGGGGAGGTCATGGCTGGGCTGGGGGCAAAAGCCGCACGCTGCCTCAATGCACGGGCACGACTGGAGAAGGGGCGATCGCAATCTGGGTGGGTTTTCACGTAGCCAAATTGCCCGAACGGCAGTTGTTTTTTGGTAAATTTACGGTTGTTTGGAACTTGTAAGTTTTCTAGAGTCGTATTGAGAACTGGCTCAATGGGTTGTATCTCGTGGAGAAGCGAAAGCCATACATTTGGTTGATTTGAGGGCAAAATCCTCAAAAATGCCCAGGATATCTCGCTGCCGACCGGGTCATTTCAAATTTTTCAACGTTTCTCTACAATTTTTGCTAATTAAGAACTTGTATAAATCCGCCAATCGGGGTAATCTTCCCTAAGTAAATATATTCAGTTCCCTGTCGATGATGTAGATTTCCCTCTAAAGTGATTTACATCATTGCACCTTTGGTACTCTAATGGATCGGTGGACTCCACCAGGATATCAACTCGTCGTTTGGAGGTCGTTTGTTTGAAAGGTGCGTTTGTACCTCGGAGCAAGCCGGTTCCTTTTAAAGCAATTAGCCGTGACACTATGATGGATAATTCAAGACAGGCGCTTCCGGAAAAAGATCGCAAGGTTCGCAGTCGAACCTCTGCCGCTACGCTCGGATTGGCAATTGCGATGGGCACTTCTAGCTTCATCGTCCTGCGCCAAGGGGAAAGGGTGATGGCAGCCGAACCCATCGCTGATGAGGCGTTGGGGGATGCTTCCCTAACCGACGAGCGCACCTCCTCCGAAGCTGCAGAAAAAGCAACTACCGACGTTTCCAAAAGCTCTCCGGAATTCGTTACCCACGTGGTTCAAGAGAACGAGAACCTGTGGACTCTAGCCCGCATGTACGGAACCCCCGTTCGGGCGATCGCGGAGGCTAACGACCTGCAGTTGACTGTGCTGCTACATGTGGGGCAGGAACTCAAGATTCCCCACCCGCAAAATCCCGCCCCCGAAGCAGCCAACCGTACGGTCGCTTCGGGAAAAGGCAGCCAACCACCGCAGTTTGGTACACAGACCGCCTCCCTCCAACCATGGCAAGCTGCCACCACAAACGCTTCCTCGCCAGCAACCGGGCAAGAGAGCACCAGCCAGTCCGCAGCAGCAGGTACCAGGAAAGACCACACCCAAACCACCAATACCCCGTTGTCAAGGGCAACAGCAACGCCTGAGGACAAAATCACCGGGGAAAATGGCGCGATCGCGACGGTACCAGCTCCTAGCAGCAGTAAGGCATCCCCAGAAAGCAACGGTGCCAACCCACCCATTGCTGGTGCTACCAAAAAAGCGGAAACAGACACCACCAAAGCTGCCGGCGAAAACGGAGGAACCCCCCAACTGCCGGAAGTGCCTTCCCTCTCTTCCTCCATCGACGTACCGCCGCTATCGAGGTCGTTGGTTCCACCAGCAGCAAACGAACCAGCGGACAAACAAACACCGCAGCTACCCACCCTCGCCAGTCAAACACTGCTCGATCCTCTGGCAGCAGGTGCCATCAAGCATCGGGTTCGCCCTGGGGATACCATTTATTCGCTGGCGCGTCAGTACGAGGTCTCCCGTTCGGAGATTATCGAAGCCAACCAGATCGAAAATCCCAACTTAATTGAGGTAGGGCAAGTTCTCGCCATTCCCCAACCGGTACAACCGGTATTGGAAAACGAGCCTACCATTGCATTTAACGTTGGCACCAATGGTTCCACAATTGCTCCGTTGCTCGGCGGTTCTGCCCCAGACAGCAACCAGAGCAACACGGCTGCTGTTTTGCCCGACCTGCAGCTTTCCGATTCCCTAACCGATACAGCCCCACTGGTAGGAGCAGAGGGGAGCACCATTGTGGGTGTGGATAGGCAAACCGGTTCTCTACAAATGCCCTCCAACCAAATGGTGGACAATCTGGAAGCCACCGGTTCGATAGCCTATCGTTTATCGCAAGAGTCAAACACCACAAACGAGACCTCCAAATACCAACCCTACGTCGAAGGATTGCGCGCCGAAATTTCGCGGCTGCGCGATCGCTCCCAGCAGGAAGCTGCTCCCTCTTTGGCTGCTGAGGCAACCAACACCGGCGAGACGACCTTGCCTTCCATTTTGTCCAATAGCGACGGCAACAACGGAAGCAACCAACCCGCCGCTAGCACGGAACGCCTCAATCCCGAATTTACTGCTAGAGATCGCGCTCAGGAAGGGACAGCACCAACCGCTAGCTCCTCTAATGCTGGAGACTCGGAAACGGTTGCCGTGGCACCTTTGGGTGTGGAAAACTACGCACCGATGATGCCGCCGAGAATGGTATCGCCGGAGCTGCCCCCCCTGCCCGAACCCAACCGCATGATTCCGGAAGGGGAAGCCAGCTTTAATGGCTATATTTGGCCGGCAAAAGGCGTACTTACTTCTGGCTACGGCTGGCGCTGGGGCAGAATGCACCGAGGTATTGATATTGCTGGTCCCATTGGCACGCCCATTGTGGCGGCCGCCTCTGGTGTGGTGACGGAAGCAGGTTGGAACTCCGGTGGCTACGGCAATCTCGTGGAAATTCAGCACAGCGACGGCAGTTTGACCCTTTACGCCCACAACAGTCGCATTCTGGTGGGTAAAGGCCAGCGCGTGGAACAGGGACAACAAGTGGCAGAAATGGGCAGCACTGGCTACAGCACCGGTCCCCACCTGCATTTTGAAATTCATCCCCCCGGCCAGGGAGCTGTCGATCCGCTGGCGTACTTGCCTCCCAAACGCGGCCGATAGGCGATCGCTTGTCTGTATTTTATGGATGTTGGTTTCGTTGGGAGATGGTGCCGCAACGGCCCTGTCTCCCTCCCCCGAATGCGATCGCAATTTCCCCTAAAATTTTTTCCAGATTTGCTTGGCGATCGCAAGTTGAATCTGTTATACTAGCAAAGGTGCAAAGGCAAAAGAGGTTTTTGCACGCCATCTGGCTCAGTAGCTCAGTGGTTAGAGCAGGGGACTCATAAGCCTCGTGTCGGGTGTTCAAATCACCCCTGAGCCATTAAGCTCGATCTGATTTTTAGCAAGCAACCCAAATGGGGTTGCCTCTTTTCGATCGAGTTTTTCTCGGGGAAAGCTTAGCAAATACTTTCCCGTAAAAATCTGCAGGAAATAATCAGGATATTTTTGTAGGGGCGTTTCCCAAGCTGGGGACGCAACGCGAAGCGCCCCTACCAGGAGAATGGGAAAATTCCAGAAAATCATTCTCGATCTAAAAAAAACGAAATTTTTTTTTAGATCTTTCCAAATATGGTATTTTAGTAGTAGATGCTTCTAGATAATGGGAATATGCGAAATTTTCAAATTAAAGTCACTATTCCCATTATTTAAATTATAGGTCAATCCTCCGCCAAAATCAAGCCCCAGTCATCACAAAAATTTCCCCATCCCTATCCTGCGACGATCTGAAGGAGAGGTGCGGTAGGCACCATCAGCACGGTGGGCAGCGAATGATGCGAAATTGGCACTGCCCTCCCCACAGGTATTTTTTTCTCCTCCCCCCTCCCCTAGGTCAAAGGTAATTTTCACTGTTTGGACTGGGGATTGGAGGTTTCTGAGAGGCTAAATACAAACCTTCCTAAGAGTTACTATTTTCCTCGTCCAAAGCTTTTTTCACCCGTCGGTACTCCGCTTCAATTTCTCCCAACATACCGCTGGCAGACGTGGTATTGCCAAAACGTCCCATAATTTCCATTTTTTTAGCCATTTCCGAGAGTTCAAAGGCCCCCAACGCCGCACTAGTAGATTTCAAAGAATGGGCTGCCTCGCGCAACTCTTCTGCTTGTTCCGCGCGTACGGCCTCCTGAATGCGCTGCAGTAATTGCGGGGCACTATCCAAATAAATATCAATGACCTCTTGCAAGGCATCAATTTCCTTGAGAGCTTGCAAAGTTTCCGCATCTAGAGGCATATCCTGGGATTCCGTGTCTTCCGTTGGCCAGCGATCGCTTGGTTCGCCAGAGGCAGGGGGAAGTTTTTCCAGTTCGCCGGCAGACCGTGCTAGAGGTGGATGGCTGGTTTTCTGGCTGGTAGCAGCAGGTGCCCCCCGATCGACCACCAAGGGTTCGTAGCGGCGGGGTTCGCAGCGGCGCAGGGCTTGTACCAACTCGTCAATGCGAATGGGTTTGCTAATATAATCATCCATCCCCGCCGCCATACATTCTTCGCGATCGCCCTGCATAGCATTCGCCGTCATGGCCACAATCCGAGGGCGCGAAGTGGACGACCAAATTTCGCACACCCGTCGCGTTGCCTCCAAACCATCCATCTGCGGCATTTGTACGTCCATAAACACCACATCGTAGGGCTGTCGCCGGAGGGATTCCAACACCTGCTTGCCATTTTCCGCCGTATCGACACGATAGCCCAACCGTCCCAACATTTGCACTGCCAC
Organism: Geitlerinema sp. PCC 9228; assembly: GCF_001870905.1. Classification (NCBI taxonomy): domain Bacteria; kingdom Bacillati; phylum Cyanobacteriota; class Cyanophyceae; order Geitlerinematales; family Geitlerinemataceae; genus Geitlerinema; species Geitlerinema sp. PCC 9228. The sequence continues at coordinate 36,400 of NZ_LNDC01000022.1, read as the reverse complement.
CTTTAAATTCACCGGATGGTCTTCCGCCAGCAAAATGCGCAAAGGCAGAATTTCCGCCATTTGGGAATTAATGGGAACGGAATTGTTATAAACTTGCGGTTCGTTAGAGATAACCCCCGCACACACCTCCATCAAAACGTTATACAACTGAGATTGCTTGATGGGTTTGTTAATACAAGCACGTACCAAACCAGATTTGTTGGTTTCCGTCTCCCGAACCTGCCACAAATCCGTTAGCAAAATGGTGGGAACTTGTTGTTGCTGCAGCTGCGCCATAGCTCGGTCGCGATCGCGGTCTTCAGGCATTTGTCCGTCCCAAATCGCCACATCAAAACTCTCCGACCCCTCCAAATACTTGCAGGCATCTCGCGGCGATCGCACGGCATAGGGCACCATCCCCCAAGTTTGCAACTGTACGGAAAGCTGCTGCAACGTAGTGGGATTGTCATCGACAATCAGCGCCTGCTGTCCGGTCAGTAAAGGTTGTACCTGGGAGTGGCGTTCGCTTTGAGGAGTCGGCTGGGAAACATCCGCCGCGATCGTAAAATAAAACGTCGATCCGTGCTCGAACCCAGAACGCATCATACACGTGGTAATTTCCCCTTCCCCCGGTACCGGTTCGCTTTGCTCGAAAGCCCGGGGCGGCACGTACATGTAACCGCCACTTTCCACCCACATCATGCCCCCCATCAGCTCGCTCAAACGCTGGCTAATTGCCAATCCCAAACCAGTCCCCCCATACTTGCGCGTCGTCGAAGCATCCATCTGGCTGAAGGATTGGAACAAGCGGTGCATGCGTTCCTTGGGAATGCCAATCCCCGTATCGCGAACTGCAAACTGTACCACATATCGAGCCCCATCCGCCGCACGAGCGATCGCGGTTTCCCCATCACCACCAGCCGCAGCCGCATCGGTGGGTTTTGTCTCCGCAGAACGGGCCCAAACCGAAAGCACCACTTCTCCCGAATCAGTAAACTTCACCGCATTGCTAAGCAAATTCATCAAAATCTGCCGCACTCGGGTAACATCCCCCACCAACATCCGCGGTACCTGCGGGTCGATAAAATACGCCAGCTCGATCTGTTTTTGTGCCGCTTTCGACGCCAGCAAGTCCAAAGACGCTTCCACGCAGACCTGCAAATCAAAAGGTTGCTCGTCCAGGTCCAACTTGCCGCATTCAATTTTCGAGAAATCCAGAATGTCGTTGATAATCGCCAGCAACGCCTCGCCACTGGAACGAATGGTAGAGACAAAGTCCTGCTGCTCGTTGGTCAAAGGCGTATCCAGCAGCAAACTGGTCATGCCAATGACGGAATTCATGGGAGTACGCAGCTCGTGACTCATCGTCGCCAAAAATTCGCTTTTGGCTTGGGTGGCTGCCAAAGCTTGGTCGCGGGCTCTGGCCAAATCCTCCGCCGTTTGCTGGCGTTCCAACTCGCCGCCAATCCACTGCGCCATCAGCTGCAACAGTTCCCGGTCCACCGCGCGAAATGGTTCCTCTCGCCCCACGGTACTGGCAAAGCTCAGGGTGCCGTAGATTTCTTCCGCAACGATGACCGGGGTGCCGATGTAGGCTTTCACGTCGATTTTGGGATGCCGGCGCTCGGGCAACCCTGACAACCGTACCGATTCAAAGTAAATGGTTTCCTTGGCGTGGATGGTTTCGGTACAGTAGGTGTCCGCCAGGGAAAAGACTTCCCCTTCGCAAATGGCGTTGTGGGGGGATTGGGCGGCAAGGACTTCGTAGCGATTGCCTTCTACTTTGGATAGGACGGCTACGTTCATACCAAAACTGCGGCGACCCATGGCCAGCAAACCCTGCAGCTGTTGCTCAAAAGTGAGTTGGTGGGAAGAAGTGATGCGGTATAAGTTGCGAATGGAGGCTTCGCTTTCTCGCAGGTCTTGTTCGACTTGTTTGCGTTCGGTGATATCCCGGGAAACGGAAACGATTTCCTGTACTTCTTGGGTTTGAGGATTGCGCACCGTGCGGCTACTGGTTTCAAACCAAACGTAGCGATTATCTTTGTGGCGAATACGATAGGTGATGGTAGCGGTGACCGGCGCTTCCATGACGGTGGAATAGGACTGGCTGAGAAGGCTCCAGTCTTGTGGGTGGACGAATTCGTATACCGAGCGCCCTTGCAGTTCTTCCGATTCGTATCCCAGCAGAGAATAGGAGGCGGGGGAGGCGTACAGAAAGATGCCTTGGGGGGTTTGACGGGCAATTAAATCGGTGGAGTTTTCCGCCATTAGACGGTAGCGTTCTTCGCTGGTTTGCTGTTCTTTTTGGGAGTTTTCTAGCGCCGCCAGCATGGTGTTGATGGTTTCTGCTAGGCGGTCGAGTTCGTTGTTGCCGGTGACCGCCACCCGTTCCGATAGGTTGCCACTACCCGCAACTTGCAGTACTTTGCGGCTCAAACCGGCTACTGGGGAGAGGACAAATCGTTCCACCACTGAGAGGGTGAGGGCACCAAAGGAGAGGCCAACACCGACTAGGAGTAAGGAAAAGTAATGCAGGCTATTGAGACCTTGTTCGTAGATGAAGCGGGGGGTGTCCACGCGCAGAATCCAAGCCGGGCGATCGCGCAAATCGGCAATGGCTACGTATCCGGCTACCCGTTCGTCACTGTCTTCGGGGTTGGGGGTGGGGAGGGAACAAATGGGAATGCTGTCGGGATTGGCGGTGAAGTTGGTGGCGGTGGGAATGTCTCGGGTCGTGTCGCAGCTTTCTGGGATGAGTTGGCGGCGCTGTTCGTACGGTTGCAGGGTCAGGGAAAGTTGGGTGAGATCCGCGAGGCGGTCGAGTTCTTCTGGGTTGAGATAGCGCCCCACCAGTAAGGTACCGGCGATGGGACCGGTGACGTCGCTGGTGACAATGGGACGAGAAGCCAGCATGAGTGGGGGGCGATCGCCCAACCGAACCAAACCGGCAATTTCACTATCTAACGCTTCGTGTTGCCGTAGGGGTTGTTTTTGAGCTAAGTAGGGCTGTAAACCGGATTTTTGGACAAATTCCGTTTGATAAACAGCTTTTTTGCGGGTAGTAGTGTCTTGGCGAGCTTCCCCCTGGGCAGTGCCTTTTTGAAAAACAATATTGCCTTCTCGGTCTAGGATGGCTACCAGGTTGAGATGCAAATAGGTAAAGGTACTATCCACAAAGTTTGATTTGATGTATTCTGGCGTTGGATTTTGGACAAACTGGTAGGTAGCATCCCACTCGGAGTAATCTTGGGCAATGGTGTTGAGACGGGAGAGTTCGTTCGATAGGGTATCTAGCGCCCGCACGACATCTTGGCGGATGTATTGTGCTTCCAGTTTTTGAAAATTCCGTAGCAAATGCAACTCGGATACGGCGTACAAAACCGCATTTAGACATAAAATGGCGATACCGACTATCAATAAAGTTTTTCTCCGCAGTTTCATGGTGATGCCCTACAATGGCGCTGTGAGAAGGAAAGATGGAGTGCAATGCTTGCCTGTAGATTGGGAACGGCGAGCCCAGGCGATCGCAGATCGTAGCTCCCCTACTTCCCTCTCCCCATGGCTTTTGCTCGTTTTCCAGACGGCGCGCCAGATATCCTCATTCTGGTTTAGTGTTCCCGAAGGGAGGCCCGTCAATTGCAGTCCTAGAGGAAATTCGCCTTTGAAAGAACCCCAATGTGGAAAACGATTCATAGGGACGGGAGGGAAAATCGTTGTATACCCGGTACAAAGCTAGTTTATCTTGCCTTTTGGGTGTTAGGGGAGCTTCCCAACCAAAATAACCAGAATCTCCTGGTTTTCCCTAGAAAGGGAGGAATGGCGATTGCCGGCTGCTGTTTGTACCTGCTCTCCACCCATGGAAAAATCTGGCAAAATTGAAATACGTTTGCTATCCAATGGCGATCGCGAGGGTAGCAGCTCTAGGGTGGTTGGTTTCATTTTCCATTATTGAGAAGAATCTGGCCGGATTCAGCAATCATCTGGAAATTCCCTACCAAATTGTTCCCCATACTGCGCTTTCAAACGGGCGATCGCTATCGAGATATCTATCAAGTGGGTTTTCAAAGCAAAAACTATGCCAAAAAAAACCGATGACCCGGCTTTACCCAACAACCTCCCACCCACCATCCAGCGCGTAATTCCTTGGTTTCAAAAGGTAGGCTGGATTGGCTTTTGGGCACAGGTCGTGCTTGGGGTGGTGGCTGCTGTCATCTTTCTGTTTGTGCTGCTGTTTGGTTCCTCTGAGGGAAATGGCAACACTCAAGGGAGCAATGGCACCCTACCCGGGCTCTTTTTAGCCGTTGTGGGTCTTTTGTTTCTCGGATTGAGCATCTTTTGGTCGTTTCGCTATACGCGCTTGGCTCGCCAGCTAGCCACCGCCGATAGCAGCAGCCGCCCCACCAAAGCGGATACCATTCAACTGCTACGGCGCGGACTGTACGTGAATTTAATCGGCATGGGGGTTTCCCTGATGGGGGCTGAGTCAATTACCGGTATCTTATTTTTTAAGTCTTTGCGATCGCAAACAGCCGGTTTCATCAACCCGCGGCGAATTAACGATCTGATCGAACCCTTAGATATCTATGTGGTGCTAGCCAATACCCATACAATCGTAGCCCACTTTATCGGCTTGGTGGCTGCTTTGCTCTTGCTATCGGTCATCACCCGCGAATAGAAGCGAGCCCCCTAGGGAAGCAACACCAAATTATCCCGATGCACCACTGTATCAGCCCCCTGGTAGCCCAAAATGGCAGGCACTTCCTCGGAACGACAGCCTTGAATTTGTTGCAATTCCCAACTGCTGTAATTTACCAATCCCCGGGCAATTTCGCAGCCGTCGTGGTTATGAATTTGCACCGCTTCTGACTGCATAAATCGACCGTCTACTTTGGTAATGCCCGCCGCCAGTAGCGATTTTCCTAATTGGCAAATAGCTTTAGTAGCCCCAGCATCTAAATAGAGTTTGCCTTTGGGAACCAAACCGTAGGCAATCCAGCGTTTGCGGGCGCTACTGGGAGCAGCGTGCGGTTCGAATCGGGTGCCAATGGCTTCTCCTTGCAGGATTCTAGGAATATTTTCCGGGATTTTGCCGTCGGCGATCGCTGCTCGTACACCACTGCCGGTGGCAATTCTGGCCGCTTCAATTTTGGTGCTCATACCACCAGTGCCCCAACCGCTGCGGGAATCGCTGGCTTTTACCTGCAATTGTTGCAACTCTTGCAAGTCCTCCACCACATAGATGGGTTTGGCATTGGGATCGGCATTGGGATCGGCCGAGTACAGCTGCGCCACATCGGTCAAAATAAACAACCAATCCGCTTCGATTAAGTTGGCCACCAACGCCGAAAGCGTGTCGTTATCCCCCACGCTCAGCTCTTCCACAGCAATGGTATCGTTTTCGTTGACGACGGGAATCACCCCCAAATTCAAAAGTTCGCTAAAGGTATTACTCGCGTTCACATAAGACTGGCGCTGCACAAAATCGCTGCGGGTGAGCAATACCTGGGCAATGGGCTGTTGTAAGCTAGTAAACAGATCGTCATAAACGCGCATTAACCTTCCTTGCCCCACCGCCGCCACCGCTTGTTTGAGGGCAATTTGACGGGGACGCTCCTGCAAATCCAAGCGGGCGCAGCCAACACCGACAGCGCCGGAGGAAACCATAACCACCCGATGGCCTGCCCGCCGCAAGCGCGTTAGCGTTTCCACCAAGCGTGCAATGGTAGAGAGGGCTAAATCTCCAGTTTCGGTATTCGTGAGACTAGAGGTACCGATTTTGACAACAATGGTTTGAGACATGAAAGCAATTTGGCTAAGCTCAAAAGGGCAATTGTTTGCAAGGGTCGATTTTAGCGGTTTTCTTTTCCCCGAGCATACCCAGCAATTTTCGGTCGATCTTGCCCGATGGAGAGAAAATTTTCGCTGCTATTTCCTAGATGGCGATCGCTACCTGCTATGGTTGTAAAAGAATTCCATCCTTTTCCCATCTCGGGCTCTCGCAACCCATCACCCCAGAGAATTCCCCAGGCAGGACGCCCCTTTTGCTGGGAACTTATTGATTCTACCAACAACTGCGATCGCGATCGCTACGAGCACGCCATAAGGAGAAAAAGTTATGCAAGTCGTTTGGGAATATGGCAGCAACCATGCGGACAACCGGAACAACTTTGACACAATTCGCCAGTGGTGGCAATCCCTAGAGGGCAAAGAGGTTACCTGGCAGCAACGGGTTCTTCCCACCAGTCGCAACCTCGAAGACATTGACTGGGAACGCCAACGATTTGACGAAACCCTGGTCCTGGCCCAACCACAAATTCGCGGCATTACCCTCTACTGGCAAAAAACCGGCGACAACCAGGAAAAAAACACCACCCCAAGAAAATTAATTTTAGATACCAAAAAACAGCAACTGTACGTCTATCCCCAATCCCAAGAAAACTTGGTGGTGCGCGTAGCCATTCCCCAAGTTCCCTACCAAACCTATCAAATGAACAATCCCGAATGCGAGGGGTCAGTGGTTAGCGGTCGTTACCTGCTAACCTTGCGAGACTCCGAACAGCTGTTGGAGGTAAAAGTTACCCTAGAAGCAGATGCCCTTTACCAACTAAAACAACAACTGCCGTAGCTGAATAGGGGGGTCTTGTCAGTTCCTGCTAGCGGCGGAGGTGGGCCAACTCACACCCCCATCTTGTCTTTTTTCCCAACCCCTTCTCATCGTCCAATTTTATCGAGCCGATCTATGCGTCCAGCGGTTTATATTGCTATTACCAACCATGGCTTCGGTCATGCCGTACGCGCTGCCTCGGTGGCCGCGCAAATCCAAAAACAGAATCCCGAAATTTTGCTCATTTTTGCCACCAAAGCCCCGCGCTGGTTGCTAGCTTCTTATGTAGGGGAAGACTTTATTTACCGTCCCCGGGCTTTTGATGTGGGGGTCGTGCAAGCGGATGCCTTACAAATGGACCGGGAAGCCACCCTAACGGCTTGGCAAGAAATTCGCCGGCGTCAAAACCAGATAATTGCTTCCGAGGTGGATTTTTTACGCTTAAACCGGGTGGGATTGATTCTAGCCGATATTCCACCTTTGGTCGCTCCCATGGCGAAAGCCGCCGGCATTCCCTGTTGGATGATGGGCAATTTCGGTTGGGATTTTATTTACCGTCCTTGGGGAGGTGCCTTTGCCGACCTGGCGGATTGGATTGGGGAATGTTTCGCACAATGCGATCGCTTGTTTCGCCTGCCTTTTCACGAACCCATGAGTGCTTTTCCCCACATCACCGACACTGGCTTGACGGGGGGAACCCCGCACTATCCGGCAGAAGTCTTGCGCCAAGCGTTCAACATTACCGCTCCGGTGGAAAAAACCGTATTGTTGAGTTTTGGCGGATTGGGTTTACAAAAAATTCCCTACGCTAACCTCACCCAGTTTCCCGATTGGCAATTTATTACCTTTGACCCGCAAGCGCCCCAACTGCCCAATTTACTGTCTGTTTCCGCTCAAGAAATTCCCGATTTGCCAGTGTTGGGAGGTAACGAAGCCAAACTGCTGCGACCGGTGGATTTTATGCCTCTATGCGCTCGCGTGGTCTCTAAACCGGGATACAGTACTTTTGCGGAAGCCATGCGCCTGCAAGTTCCCGTGGTGTCTTTGCAGCGGGAAGGGTTTGCCGAATCGCCTCTGTTGTTGCAAGCATTGCGGCAACACGCTTACCATCAAATTGTTTCCCCAGATGAATTTATGTACGGTGGGTGGGAGTTCTTGCGCCAGCCCTTGTCGGCACCAGAATCGGCTGCATCGGTGCCCACTAACGGGTCGGAAGCGATCGCCTCCCAGGTGGTTCGCTACTTGCTAAAGGTTCCTCCTCCTTCCACCGTCGCTCGCGAACAACGCCCATAAAATCGTATATTGCTCGATAAGGCATCCTGGAAAGGATATCGTCTATGACTTATCAAACTAAAAATCTCACCCCAACCACTTACCACCACCAAGAAGTTTTACAAATTCCTACGCGAGGTAAACCCCTTACCAAAATAACCTCACAAATCGAGCCCATTGTGCGGGATTCAGGTATTCAAACTGGTCTTTGTACGGTCTTTTTATGCCATACCTCCGCCAGTTTGCTGATTCAAGAAAACGCCGACCCGGATGTATTGCGAGATTTGGAAGCGTTCTTTGCTGACTTGGTCCCGGAAAGCCGCTCTTACTACCATACCACCGAAGGTCCTGACGACATGCCCGCTCACATTCGCACGGCTTTAACCCATACCAGCGAGCAAATTCCCGTGGTACGAGGGAGATTGGCCTTGGGCACCTGGCAAGGGATTTATATTTGGGAACACAGACAGCGATCGCAAACGCGCCAGCTGGTCGTTCACCTAAGCGGTAACGCTTAACCCTTCACCAGCGTCTAATTTTGCGTTTGGGATGTTTTCCTGGTTTCCTCCGGGGAAGCTTGGGCGCGATCGCCGGTGGCGTTGTAACCATTGTTAACTAGCAAAGGCAACCCAATCGTCACCGTCGTTCCTTGATTTTTCCCCGGACTTTCCAAAACAATTCTGCCCCCCATCAGCTCCACCAAATTGCGTGAAATCGCCAGTCCCAATCCCGTACCGCCGTGGCTGCGCGTAGTCGAACCATCGACCATCACAAAAGGTTGAAAGAGCTGGCTTTGCAAGTTGGGGTCAATACCAATCCCAGTATCTTGAATGGTAACCAAAACTTGAAATTTACTATTTGTCTCGCTTCCCAACTTCTTCACTTCCGTAGAAATCGTAATACTACCCTTTTCAGTAAATTTAATCGCATTATTGATAATATTAAAAAATATTTGCTGCAATCGCGAAGGATCGGCTTTGACCTGAAGTTTCTGGGAAGATTTTTGCTCGTATAGTTGCAATCCCTTTTCTTGAATATGGTTTTTTTGAGATTCTACAGCTTCGTCTAAAACCTCTTGTAAATTAACCGATTGCAAATGAATAGAAAGCTTTCCTGCTTCAATTTTCGCCAAATCCAGCAAATCGCTAATTAAATCCAACAAGTGAATCGCCGCTTCGTCTGCTTCTATTAAAAAGCCCATTTCCTCCTCGCGATCGTCACAAAATCCATCGCGAATCAAACGAATCGAACCGATAATTGCATTGAGCGGCGTTCTCAGTTCGTGGGAAATATTAGCCAAAAACTCGTTTTTCAAGCGATTGGCTACCTTAGCTTCGTGCCAAGCAGCATTCAACTCCTCAGCCCAAGTTTTGAGCCGGTCAACCATGGTATTGAGTGCTTCTGCCAATTGGTTGAATTCCCGCACCCGAAAATTGTTGGGAACTGGCTCGGTGGTAGTATGGCACTGCACGTTAAGAGCATATTCTCCAAGCCGTTCCAGCGGACGAGCGAGCAATCGCGGTGCCAAATACAAAGTTACTAAGAAATTGGCAGCCAGCAGCCCCAACAGCAACACCCCATAAACCTGACGCAGTTCGTTCAAACCAGAAAGCGCAAAATCCAAGCGCGTCACCGCCAAAACTACCCACTTTTTTTCGGGATTGACCGGGCTTTCAATGGCTGTGTAGCCAGCAATGAGTTCTTTATTATTGCGGTCAAATTGATACAAATGAACAAAATGTTCCCTGCCCGATAAAGCACCATTGACAATACTTCGCAATCGCTCGGAATCTGCTTGCTGGGCAATATTTTTGCCTACTCGCGAGGGATCGTTGGGATGCTCTAAAATGGTGCCATCTTCGTTAATGAGAACCGTATATCCCGTTAGCGAGCCAGGTTCTTCTTGAGAAGGTTCGTTGGGTCTGAGGGGAATAACAGCACGTAGAATATACTGCAATTGTTGGTTGGAAGATGCGCCGGGTTCGGGAACAACGTAGACAGGAGCGTTGAGGACTACCCCCATTTCTTGGTTGGTTTCTTGGGATGAGGTAGTGTGGTTTTTCGGTATGGGTAGGGGAACGAGGCTGGTACGAATGGTAGAGGCATCTAGTTCTGTGTTTGGCGGTTTTTGGGGCCAGATTTGGCTAGGAAAGAGTGCAGAGGTTTCTAGGTCTAAATTTTGGCAAGTACTGGCTAGGGGGGTTTGGCTGGCAATATCGATGGCTTGCAGGCAGCGAATATTTTTAGGGGCAGCCTTTTGTAGCTCTTGCAGGAAGTTTTTCAGTTCTTCTGGAGAATTCTCTTGGCTGCCAATCCGGGAACTGGCAAGCAGCAAGTTTTCTTTGAGGAAACCAAAAGATCGCTGTACGCTGTCTCCTTTACGAACCGCACTTTCCTTAAGATTTTGGCGAGCTGTCTCTAGCAAACTAGAACGAGCTTTGCGGTGGGTGACGCTCAATCCCACGAGCAAAGTCGGTATGCTCAGCAATAAAATGACCCCTAGAAGAATACTGCGAAAAGAGGCCTGACCTAACCTAGCCATAGAAAGCTCATCTGAAAACGAAAGATAGAAAACGACATACGGATAGATCCGGAAGCAACTCCAACAAGAAGGAACAACGTACCGATTTCGTTAAGAAAAATTTTACCTTTGCAATTTTGTCTACGCACCTACCCAATTTGCGGACCATAGATGCCGATGTCGTGCCAATGTTGACAGGGGGTGCCTGAGGACCGCAGAAACGATTGCGAGCAATTCACCACCGGTACTACCAATCGTTAGTTTAGCTTTAATGCTAATGGATTTGGCAGCCTTGATGTATTACTTTACTTGGTAGCTAGCAAGCGGGCGATGGGTTGCTGGCGATACAACCTGGTTTTGTCAGTATAACTACAGGCGGTCCCTTTGGGATCGGGACTTAGTGGGCAGTGCTATCGGTAGCGCTATCTTAATTTCTGAGTGGGGGAGAAATGCAAAAATCGCCAACATGCTGGGGTTGGGGTAGCTGGTTGGCGGACTAACGGGATTTTTTAGAAGTCGATTGGTCAGTGACGACCCACCACCACAAGGGATGTTTGCTGCCTTTGGCTTGAATTTGGCGGACGGTTTTTTCCATGCGTTTTTGTTCCTGTTTGGGGATGCCTAGCAGGATGTTGCGGCTTTGCCAAATTAAAACGGAAACGGTGGTGCCAATGCACAGTGCTAAGCCTACCGCCGGCAAGCGATTGTAAGCCAAGCCGTAGCGCAGGGCTACCCAGGTCCAATAGTCCAACCACAGGGCAATTTCTTCGCGCAGTTGGAACAAACTCCAAACGCCTACTGTGGACCACAGGAAGACCACGAACAGCCAGCGCAGGTATACTTTGAGGCGATGCAGCCGTTGAATTTGAGTTTGGATGGTGCGATCGCGGGAGGGTTGCCAACGGGAATCGCTGTCATTGGTTTCTAAGTTCATCGCCAAGGGAAGGAGAAAGACAATTCAGCAAATCAACCAGCCCAACAGCCGCCAATCGGGGGATTGTGTTTATTTGGAAGCCGTTGACGTGGCATCGCTACCGCCAGATGAATCGGCAAATTTGGGGTCGGTGAGAGGTTTGCCCGTGCGCTGACGCCACCATTCCAGCAGAGAACCGGCAATGAAAATACTGGAGTAGGCACCGCTGATAAAGCCTACAATTAAAGCCAGGGCAAAATCTTTGAGGGTTTCGCCGCCAAAGAGCAAAATGGCTACCAAGCTCAACAAGCTGGTGAGGGTGGTGTTAATGGAACGGGTGAGGGTTTCGTTGACGGCGCTGTCTACCAAGCTGGCAATGCTCTCGTTGGGGTTGCGTTGGGATTTTTCGCGGATGCGGTCGTAGATAACCACCGTATCGTTAACAGAAAAACCGATAATTGTCAACAGGGCCACCAAAAACAAGCTATCGATTTCCAGCCCGGCGACCAACCCGAGAACGGAGAAAACCCCTAGGGTTACCAAAACATCGTGAAATAGCGCCACAATAGCAAAGAGGGCGTAGTCAAACTGGAAGCGGATGCTGACATACAGAATAATGCCTGCCAGGGCGACCAGCAGCGAGAGCAATCCAGCCACAAAAATCTGACGGCCGATGGTGGGTCCGACCGTATCGATGCGAATCTGGCTGCGGTCGAATTCGCCAATTTCGGCTGAGAGGGCATCGATGAGTTGGGTGCGCTTTTGGGTATCGAGGACTTTGCTGCGGATGGACAAACCGTTCCTTTCTTCTCCCACCACTTGGATGCTGCTGTTTTCCAGTCCCTGTTCGGCGACCACTTGGCGCACCTGGCCGATTTGAATGGGGCGATCGCAGTTGTTGGGGAGAGTGCAATCCAGCTCCAGCTGCAGACGCGTTCCCCCTACAAAATCCAATCCCGGTTTTAAGGGATATCCCAGGGAGAAGAAGGAAACAATCGCGGAAATCAGACCAATGAGAATCACCGTGGCGGAAACCGTCCACCATCGCGATCGCTGTTTTGTGACGCTAAATTTCATATGGATTACCTGACAACACGTACTCGTTGGTTGGCCGACGGTCGCAAATTAGGATTTTTCCCCGGCGCGATCGACCATTCTGGGGGCTTTGGCCATTTTCGGAGCGTTGGGATCAAACAGTTCCCGACGGCGAAACTGGGGAAAAGAAATGGTAAAAAACAACAGGGTGCGGCTGCAGGTCAGCGCCGTGAACATACTAATCAACACCCCAATCCCCAGGGTTAGGGCAAATCCTTTCACAAACCCCGTACCAAACCAGAACAAAGCCCCACAAGCAATCAAGGTGGTGACGTTGCTGTCCAAAATACTGGTAAAGGCCCGATAAAAGCCCGATTCTACCGAACGATACAGGCTTTTGCCAGCGCGCATTTCTTCCCGGGTACGCTCGAAAATCAGGACGTTGGCGTCTACCGCCATACCAATACTGAGAATAAATCCAGCAATCCCCGGTAAGGTGATGGTCACGCCCACAAAGGCGTAGCTGGCGAGGGTCAAAATGGCGTAAATCACCAGCGCCACATCGGCGAGCGCGCCGGCCAGGCGGTAGTAAAATACCATAAACACCAGCACCAGCACCAAACCGCCACAGGCAGCATAAATACTGCGGCGGACGCTATCGCGCCCCAAGGTAGCGCCTACGGTCCGGTTTTCTACGATTTCTACGGGGACGGGCAGGGCACCGCCTTTGAGCTGAATAGCCAGGTTGTTGGCTTCCTGAGCATCGAAATTCCCCGTAATTTCTGCACCGCCACCGGTGATGCCAGTTTCGGCAAATTCGGCTCGGACCACCGGCGCGCTTAACAGGCGATTGTCTAGGAAAATCCCGATGGTGCGTCCGGTTCCGGCGATATCTTTGGAGAGTTCTGCAAAGCGATCGCCCCCTTCGCTGTCAAACCGCAGGTTAACACTCCAACTACCCCCTTGCCGGGGCGGATTGGCAAAGGCATCTTCCAAATATTTTCCGGTCAATCCCGTGCGTTCGAAGAGCTGGGGAAATTGTTCTTGCACGTTTTGCAGCTGTTGTTGCGTTTCGGCCAGCGCTTGTTGCAACTGCTCGTCTGCTTGCTCGAAGGTGGATTGCCCCTGAAGCTGCGATCGCAAAGCGTCCAATTGCTGGCGTAGCTGTTGCCTTTGTGCCAAAAGCTGTTGCAACTGTTGGGAGGTTCCCGGTTTTTGTTTGCGGAAATCTAACTGGGCGGTCCCTCCCAAAACCCGTTCGGCTTGGGCTGGATCGCTGACCCCAGGCAACTGCACCACGATCTGCTGTTGGTTTTCAATGCGTTGAATCAGCGGTTCCGAAACCCCCAACCCATTGACGCGATTGCGGATCACGCTTTCGGTCGCTTCCATAACCTCAGGGGTAATTTTGCGAACCTCTTCGCTGGGTTGTACCTGGATGGTCAGCTGCGCGCCACCGCGCAAGTCCAGTCCCAACGGTAGGGGGAACCGAAACAGAACGGTGATGGCGGAAAAGACCAATACCACAATTAAAAGCAAAAGCGATCGCTGTCTTTGCATGGGAGTTAACCTATACCTCTAGCTCATTGTCGGCCAGCCCAGCTTTCAGGGTCAATGGTGTGAGGAGGGAGCCGCTGTTTGCTTGTCAGCTCCCCCGCGGGAACGCCCTTATACTTGCAGAGCCACCATTTTTTTCACGGCTTCGCTCACCTGCTGGGGTTGCACAATCGTATGGCGCTCTAAAGTTCCATTATAGGGGGTGGGAATGTCCTGAGACGACAATCGCAACACGGGGGCATCTAACTCATCGAAAAATTGGTCGTTGATGGAAGCCACCAGTTCGGCACCAATGCCGCCGGTTTTCATGCATTCCTCCACCACAATGACCCGATGGGTTTTGCGAATGGAAGCGCCAATGGTCTCAAAATCAAAAGGCTTCAGGGAAATCAAATCGATGACTTCCGGATCGTACCCTTCTTTTTCCAAACTGGATAGGGTCTGTAAAACATGGTGACGCATGCGGGAATAGGTCAAAATGGTGACATCGCTGCCCTCACGCACGATTTCCGCTTGGTTCAAAGGCAGCACGTATTCTGACTCCGGCAAGTCTTCTTTTAAGTTATACAGCAGCACGTGCTCGAAAAACAAAACCGGGTTGTTGTCGCGAATGGCAGCTTTCAGCAAGCCTTTGGCATTGTACGGCGTCGAACAAGCTATAATTTTCAACCCCGGTACGGCGTGAAAATAAGCTTCCAACCGTTGGGAGTGTTCTGCCCCCAGCTGTCTGCCCACCCCACCGGGTCCGCGAATCACCAAAGGAATTTTAAAGTTGCCGCCCGAGGTGTAGCGTACCATGCCCGCATTGTTGGCAATTTGGTTGAAGGCGAGCAGCAAAAAGCCCATGTTCATGCCTTCAATCACCGGACGCAAGCCGGTCATCGCCGCACCAATCGCCATGCCCGTAAAGCTGTTTTCGGCAATGGGGGTATCGAGAATGCGCAGTTCCCCGTATTTTTTGTAGAGGTCTTTGGTTACTTTATACGAACCGCCGTAATGTCCTACGTCTTCTCCCAGGACAAATACGGTATCGTCGCGCGCCATCTCTTCGTCAATCGCTTCTCGTAAAGCGTTGAAAAAGAACGTTTCTGCCATTGGTTTCTAGATTTCCAATATGAAAGTCAGCCTTTTATCTTAACCCTTTTTTGTGGCGGTTGGTTGCGAAAAGCGATCGCTTTTTTGCTTTGTAGAGAGATTCCCATGCCAGCAACGGTACCATGAAAAATGCAAAAAAAGCCGCCATTGAGAATTGGGGCCAGCAGTTTCAGGAATGCTCCCGCAACCACTCGCCCCAATTGCTATCGAATCCGATGCTGGTGATGCTCGAAATCAGGAACAATCGCCGATTGACAGCCCCACTTCGTTTACAGGCTGAAAACCAAGCGATCGGGGAAGTAATAGTTGGCCACAATTAAAATGACCGAGGTAATGATAATCCAGAGCATCGCAATAACAGGTGCCGTGGAGAGAAACTTGCTGAAATTTCCCACGATCGAAACCTCCAAAATGGCAGTGAAACGACAAAAGACAACTTTTTAGCGAGGCGAAATCGGAATTTCCTCGTCTTTGGCAGCGAGTTCGCCGCTGGTGGCTTCTTTAATGGCTTCTAAGGGCCAAATAAACCCACTGAAAGCGCATTGAAGGGCAGCTGGTACGTCAATGATATATTCTTTATCCTCAGGCTTTTTCTCTTTTTGGGCCATTTGCAGGTACTTGCGACCGACCCAACCAATCCAGCCAGCAATGTACAAGAACAGCAGGCTGGGAATGAGAAATTCCCTGGCGTGGGATAAATTGCCATCGGCAATTAGGTGAGGCAATCCATCATCACCACATAGTAGGGAAGAATATCTTTCAAAACGAGCTCGATCGGCTTCGGTGGTAGCTCTTTCTGCTCTAGCTTGGAAAGCAGGATTTTCGCTACAACGGGTTAAATTCCCGTATTCAATTGCTGATGCTGCCGGCGCAAATGCAAACATAAGCGAAACGGCAAGCATCAAAGTGGCTATCAATTTTTTCATGAACAAACCTCCTCCGAGTTTGAAATTACCCTGCTTTAGCTGGGCTCGGAAAACAACGTTTCTGGGCATGGCTAGAACGGTCCAAACGGGAAACCCTAAGGATTTTCCCGTCCCAACCAACACCGATCCAACTTACTAGAATCCCCTGTGTTGGTTGGTGGCTGCCCACCATCGAGGAAAAATCCCTCTTCCTGGGAAACCCAAAGACCTGGGGGCAGGGGAAAGTATCCAACTATCCTTGTTTTGATACCAGCTGTTGAGCGCGATCGCTGTTTTTCTTAATTTGTCCAGATTTTCTGGGCCAATCGCCAGCGATCGGACCTAGGATGCGCAATGAGTACGATGGCTAGGTTTGCCAGCTATGATACTCTCTTGCTATTGGCTGCGTAAAGCTTGTTATGTAAACTTTTTTTGTGATTTGTATCGCAAAATGAAATACTTAGCGATCGCTTGGGGGGCTACTTCTCCAATATATTTTGCTGGATAGCCCTCCAGCAATTCCCCTGTCCCCAGTCAAAAAAATCGCTATACTAGACCTTTGAAAGGCATGAATTTGGTAGAAGAATGACCACGGTTTTAGCCATTGAAACCAGCTGCGATGAAACCGCCGTTGCTGTAATTAAGAATTGTGAAATCCTTAGCAATGTCGTGGCTTCCCAGATGGCCGCCCACAGTCAATTTGGCGGGATTGTCCCCGAATTTGCTTCTCGCCAGCATTTAGAAACCATCGACGCCGCGATCGCGCAAGCTTTGACCGATGCCGGCAGCGATTGGAATCAGATTGACGGCATTGCCGCCACCTGTGCCCCCGGTTTGGTAGGGGCCCTCATGGTGGGCACCACCGCCGCCAAAACCCTAGCCATGCTCCACCAAAAACCCTTTTTAGGCATTCACCACTTAGAAGGTCACATCTACGCCTGCTACCTCAGCCAGCCACAACTGCAACCCCCCTTTCTCTGCCTGTTGGTTTCCGGCGGCCATACCAGCCTCATCCACGTTCGCGCCCCCGGAGACTATCATTCCCTCGGTCGTACCCGCGACGATGCTGCCGGCGAAGCCTTCGATAAAGTAGCCAGATTGCTCCAACTCGGCTATCCCGGCGGACCTGCCATTGACAAAGCCGCCAAAACCGGTAACCCCGATGCTTTTGCTTTCCCCGAAGGCAAAGTTTCCCGACCGGAAGGGGGATACCACCGGTACGATTGTAGTTTCAGCGGTCTCAAAACCGCCGTTTTGCGGTTGGTGCAACAACTAGAAGCCACCGGCGAACCCTTACCCGTCGCCGATTTAGCCGCCAGCTTCCAAAAAACTGTCGCCCAAGCCCTCACCTCGCGTGCGATCGCTTGTGCCACTGACTATCAATTGGATACCATCGTCGTCGGCGGTGGGGTCGCTGCTAACAGCGCCCTACGCGAACACCTACAAGCTGCAGCTAGCGAACGACAAATTCGAGTTATCTTTCCCCCCTTAAAATTCTGTACCGACAACGCCGCTATGATTGGCTGTGCTGCTGCCTCTCACCTCGCCCAAGGACGGACTTCCCCGTTAGATTTAGGCGTGCGATCGCGCATGCCCCTAGCCGAAGTCATGCACCTGTACCAACCGCCAACCACCAACCAGCCGGTTAGCGATGCTTTTGCCAAATCTGGCGAATCTCCCTAGCCAGCAACTCCGACTGTTCCAGCATCGCCAAATGGCCGCAATCGGGTAGTTCAATAGTATTCTCCTTGCCATTTTGAAATAGAGGGTGAAAGCTGGCCAGATGGCGGACATACTTGGGTTCCATCACCGTATCTCCTTGCCCAGCAATAAAATAAGCCGGTTGCTGCAACTGGGAAACCAAATGGGGCAAGCGATGCACCTCCCCCTCCGTGGTTGACTGCAACAAAGCCCCCACCGCCGCCTGCGGACAAGCATTTAAAAAATCAACAATCCTCTGTTTTCCCCATTTGCGGGCAATGGGGCGTACCACATTCATCCTAGTAAACGCCAAATCCAACATGGGAATGTAGTGCCACCACCACCTACGCTGGCGAACCATCCAAGCCCCCGCTTGGCGAAACCGCTCGAATTCCTTTTGAATGTAAATGCCCCCACCAGAATTAACGCAAATCACCCCTTTCACCCGTTGGGGAAATTGCGCCGCCGCCCACAGAGCAATGCTACCTCCCAAGGAATGCCCCACCAGCCAAACCGACGACAACGCCAGCTTATCCAGTAAAATGCCTAGATCTTCTGCATAGGCAGCGGGTGTATATCCCAAGGCATCTTCCTCAACCGATGAGTGGTGGGATTGCGAGTTGCCGAACCCGCGCAAATCATAAGTCAAACATTGAAAGTGGGGCGAGAGCTGGTTCACGACCGACTCCCAATAGGAACTGCTCAGCAGCCAACCATGCAGGAATACCAAAACGCTTGCATTCGGCGTGGCTTGGGTTAGTTCGTATTTGTGGACAACGCCCCGAATATCGATCTTGCTCATATCGCCATTTGGACCGCTTGCGGAATGAGGTTGTAGCCGGTGGGATAGCAAACCTCTAGGGAATAGTGTACATTTTCCGTTTTTCGTTAGCGAAAATTTGTTCGTTTTTCCGCAATATTGGAGAAAGAAACCAGCTACGTCCCTCTAGCCAAGCAGCCTTTGGCGAACGCTTTCCGCAATTTTCTGCCCCAGGTAATCGGGAATTAAATTTTCGTTGGGACCGAGCAAATATAAAATCAATCGAGTGCGTCCGCGCCAAACCAGCAAATTGGCGTTGACCACTAGCAAGTCTTCCTGCCAAATGGCATACATGACTTTATAAAAGAGTCCCGGTTGGTTATCGGCTTCAATGAGCAATGCCGGTAAGTGAAATACCGGATCTACGTAAAACTCGGTTTCTACATCTTCCAAGCCGGCATCTAGGTTAAATTCCACAGCCAGCATTTCTTCCACCTCAAAATGCCCTGCTAATGCTTCTCGGATAGCGCGACATACGTTTTCCGAGGTTTTTTCGGTGAGAGCTTTGCCCCTGCGGGAAACCACCAGCTTGATAAAAACCAGCATGGGAGGGTAAATCTGACCGTAGAGGCTCAGGCTGTGGATGGTTAGTCCGTAGGCGGCTAACACACCGAAAATGTCACTGAGCAGGAAAGATTGATTGCGGTAGGCAAAATGTAGCGCACTTTTGTTGCCTTCCGGTTTGATTTCGATCACCGCCTGTCGCGATTTATATAGTTGGTAAGCCAGTTTCAGATTTTGCAGCTGAATTTCGCTGCTAACGAACTGTTCGTAAAACTGGGGAAAAGCTCGATTGAAGCGCTTTAACAGATCCAGTGTGGAAGATTTTAAACCCGTTGCCATCATTCAGGGTCAGATGTGACTACCATTTTGATTGCGCGATCGCAAAGCGTCTCCCAAAAGGAGAATCGCATAATCTTAAGTGTACGAGCTTTCCTACCGCCATTGGGAAGGAAACTACCTATAGCTACCCACTGCAACCCAGACCTTCAAACCGTTTCTATCGCTGGCTACCAACTGTTTGACTGTGGTTCGGTTTCCCGCTTCCCCACCAGCAGCTATATTTTGGGGCATGGCGGTGCCCCTTGGGGAAAAACAATTGCCGGCCAGCCAACTACGTATCCAATATAGCTTAGCCGGTTCGACAAGCATAGATGGCTCTGTAGCCCTAGAGGGGAGGTTTGGGTTCTGACAAGGGGACTTGCTAACTGGCTCTATGGTCGCTGAAATTGGGAGATACCATCGGGAAAAGACAAACCCCATCTTCCCGATTTTCTAGGTCAAATCTTGCTTGGTTGGACAGTTGGAGCTGGCCAACTCGTAATTTTGACCGGTTCGCAGCTAGAAAATCTTCTGTGGTTGCTATCAAAATTCTCCCAGATAAGCTACCTTAGCGGTAGGAAGGGAATTTGGTTGGGGCGATCGCGAATCCCCTCTTTTTCCCATACCGCAAAAAGCTATATTGGTTGTACGACTTCGATGTCAATACCGTCGAAGGGCTGCCAATTTACTCCCCATGTTTGCCTGCGGGCCAGGTTTTACGCCGGTTCCTACCCCATCAATGGCTTTCCTGTGTAGGGATATATTCCCTTGGGTGGTTTTTTGAAGGGAACTCAGTGCCCAATTGGCTCTTGGCGTGCCTTGAAAACCTTGTCCCGGTTCCATCCGGGGTGTCCAACTATCCCAGGAATTTTCCATGACTCAAGGCTTTTGGAAAAATTTGTTTAGCAGTTCTGAAAACAACTCGACGACCACTTCGTCCCCTAAACTAGAAGAATACGTGGTACCAACAAGCAACAATGGCGCTGGTGGCAACGAAGAAATCCGCGTTTACTTTAGCACCAGCCGAGAGATCGATCTGTACGATTTGGAAGAACTATGCGATGCCGTCGGTTGGTCGCGACGTCCCCTACGTAAAGTGAAAAAAGCCGTTCAACACAGCTTTTGCGTGGTAACGATGTGGGAAATTCAAGGGGCCAAAAAACGGCTGGTTGGTTTTTCGCGCGCGACTTCCGACCACGCTTTTAATGCCACCATTTGGGATGTGGTGGTCCATCCCGACTATCAAGGAAAAGGTCTGGGCAAGGCTTTGATGCAGTATTTAATTAAGAAACTGCGAAAAGAAGACATTAGCAATATTACCTTGTTTGCCGACCCCCACGTGGTAGATTTTTATAAGAATTTAGGATTTGTTTCCGATCCGGAAGGAATTAAGGGTATGTTTTGGTATCCCAGGTGATTTCCTGCGATGGAGCTATGAAATCGCTGGTTGGCGATGGGAAAGACGGATAGGAAATAGGGGCGTTTGTCAATACGCCACCAGGGTTTTTGCGATTTTATTTTGGACAGCGGTTGCTCTTGAAGGCAAGCGTTCGACGAGCTGTTCCTAGCTTGGCGATCGCTAGGGGAGGGTGAGAACACAAACCACTGGGATAGCAGAAACCGTTGCAATTCGGGAGGGGAAAAACAGCCGAACGCTCAAATTTTTCTGTTTGGCGGTCAACCGTGCGCAAGATCGAGGGAAGGGGCACGATAGAACCAGGCCGCCTAGGAAAAATATTAGAAATAGGCAGTTCCTATTAACAAAGGGACTAGTGCTATCGATGTTCGATTTTATTGCAGTTTTTGACAGTTTTTGGGAAAAAATATTGCTATTGTTTGCTTCTAAATCGACTGGGAGATTGATGTGAACCAACTCGGATGGCAGCAATTGAGATTTTTGATGGTTGGCAGCATGTCTTTGTTGCCTGGTTTGGTGGCAGAAGTGGTATGGGGAAGCATCCAGCCAGAGGGGGTGGCAACAACCAAAGTATCTGTTCCCCTGCGAAAAGCGGCGAATCCCCCAGGGGAACGACTTTGGCGATCGCAACTACCTCCCACTCAGGATGTATTTCCCACCCAAGAACGCGATCGTTTGCCGGAGACAGTGCCGCGTCTGCCTCCCTTAGAAGATTTGCTACCGGAAATGGACCCGCAAAGGGATTCCCCATCACCATCCCACATTCCCGATACCATTACGGTGACCAAGTTTAAATTTGAAGGCAATACTGCTTATAGCGATGGAGAACTGCAAGAGGAGCTGAATAACTTTCTCGATACCCCTCTAACCTTTGCCGACCTGTTGCGGGCGCGTTCGGCGATTACCGACAAATACGTGAAGGCAGGATACATTACCACTGGTGCCTATATTCCCCCCCAAACAATTGAGGAAAACACGGTCACCATTCACATTATAGAAGGTCGCCTCAGCGAAATTGAAATCGAGGGCACAGGACACCTACAACCCAGTTACATCCGTAGTCGCTTGCGCGCCGCTACCGACCAACCCCTCCATCAAGAGCGATTGCTAGAAGCCTTGCAGCTATTGCTATTGGATCCGCTGATTGAAAATATTTCTGCGGAACTTTCTGCGGGAACCAAACCAGGTACGAGCTTGCTGTCGGTGGATGTGGAACCAGCCAACCCCTGGCAGGTGCAAGCCAATCTCAACAACGGACAATCCCCCAGCGTAGGGAGTTTCAGCCAAGAAACCCAATTGGTCAACCGCAATCTCACCGGCAATGGCGATCGCTTGGAACTCAACTACACGCGCACCGATGGCAGCAATAATATCGATGCTAGCTACAGCATCCCCATTAACGCCCGCAACAGTACCATTCGCCTGCGCGCTTCTCTAGAAGAAGGCAATATTATCGAGGAACCCTTCGATCGATTAGATATTAAAGCCGAAACCCAAACCTACGAACTCACCTTCGAGCAGCCGCTCATCGAAACCCCCAATCGGGAATTTTTGGTGGGTCTGAGTGCCGCTCACGAACGCAGTTTTACATATCTCCTTGACGAATCGTTTCCTCTGTCGGCGGCTGCCAGCGACGAAGGAATCACCAAACTTACCACCGCTCGTTTTTTCCAAGAATGGACCCAACGGGGAGAGAAATTTATTTTTGCGGCGCGTTCGGAGTTTCGGTTTGGGGTAGATTGGCTGGGGGCAACGGATAACGAAAATTTGCCCGATAGCGAGTTTTTTGCTTGGCATACGCAATTGCAGTGGTTGCGATCGCTAGCGGAAGATACGCTATTGTTGGTCCGTTCCGATATCCAACTGGCTGCCGATCCGCTTTTATCGTCGGAACGCTTTGGGGTGGGTGGCTTCAACAGCGTTCGCGGTTACCGCGAAGATACCCTACTCACCGATAGCGGCATTTTGGTTTCGGCAGAAGTGCAAGTGCCAGTGGTTCGTTTTTCGGAATCGAGTATTTTGCAAGTGGTTCCTTTTTTCGATATTGGTACTGGTTGGAATGTGGATGCTGACCATCCCGATCCGAGTACCTTGGTGGGAACGGGATTGGGATTGCGTTGGGAAACCAACGGTTTGATTGGCAGGGTTGATTGGGGAATTCCCTTAGTGGATACCGATCGCGAAAAGGATAGTTTGCAAGAGAATGGGATTTATTTTTCCTTACAGTGGAATCCTTTCTGAGAAATTGGGCGATCGCATTTGGTAGATTCTTGTATGCAAGAATGGGAAAATGTTTTTAAAATAATGAAAATACGCCCAAATTTTTCCCTTGCCGTATTTTAGGACCCATTCATGCCTGCACCCAACTCCAATCGCGATCGGCGACAGCAATTTCCCCCCGAACAGTACGCGCAACTGCGTGCGGAATTGAAGGCACCCTACCGAGGTTTGCGACAGTTTGTTTACGTCACTTTTGCTGCCTCCGGTCTTTTGGGTGCTTTTATTTTTCTAGCAAAATTTGCCCAAGGAGAAGCCGTAAGCTCGGTTTTGCCCAATTTTGCCCTCCAGGTAGGCGTGGTTGCTTTGATGGTTTGGCTGTTTCGTCTCGAACAGAAGAAGCAGAAAAAGCAAGAGAAGAAAGAATTAAAGTAGTCGGTGGGTAGGAAAAACAGGGGAAAAAGTCGAGTTGATGGTTTTTTCTTCCTATTTTCCGAGACGCTAAAATTTATTGCGCCGCGGTAAGTCGCAGAAAAATACGCCCTTTGAAGACACCGTTTTGGATACCATAGCTGCTGGCAGTGAGCGATCGCAAATGCTGGGAAACTGGACTGGCAGCATTTTCCAACCAACGTATGGCAGGAAATTGTTTTTCCAAGTTGGGTCGGATAGTTTGCCAGTTAATATAAGCATATCCTTGG
Organism: Geitlerinema sp. PCC 9228; assembly: GCF_001870905.1. Lineage (NCBI taxonomy): Bacteria > Bacillati > Cyanobacteriota > Cyanophyceae > Geitlerinematales > Geitlerinemataceae > Geitlerinema > Geitlerinema sp. PCC 9228. The sequence goes on along the minus strand of NZ_LNDC01000022.1, from coordinate 12,838 downwards.
TTGGGCGTGCGAAATGGGGCGATGGATGCTTGAAATTCTGGACTAGCAAGGGTAGAATTACCCGGTGCTTGTAAGGCTGCGTTCATCGCTTCTAAGGAACTCGCCAGAATTTGATAGCCATCGACATACGTATAAACTCCAGCTTCCCTTGCCGATAAAACGGGAAAGGTTCTGCTTGGATCGGTGCCATCGATGGGATTTTGCGCAACAGCAAATTGCGTCCAAGCATATACTGGTTGTTCTTGTAGAGTTACTTTGCCCAGAGTATACCCGTTGGCTTTCGCGATCGCATTGAGATGTTCTGCGATGGTATCGGCTTGCTGGCGATCCGCTTGCGCCACAAATACCCAATCTTGTTGGTTTTGGCGATGGGAATTTGCCACCCCCAAAGCATAGTCTCCCTCATACCATCGAAAAATTTCCTCTTCCAGATCCACCCCCCAACGACGTTGCAAATCTCCAACCACCGAACGCATAGTCTCTGCGAGGGTACTATCGCTTTGTAGGAGGGGTTGTAGCTGTTGCCAGAGTGCGCGCAAATCCCGGCTACCAATAGCCAAGTTACTGTTGGCAGGTAAATATTGCAAAGCCGTTACGGGTTCCGACAGTAGGGGGAGTTGCTGGCTGGCTGTTTTTAAAGGACCGGTGGCGGCAATTTCCCAAATCATTCCTGCCGGTTTCAACTCTAAAGCCAACCCCAGTTTTTCATAAGGGTCGGCAGAGGAACGCAAAGCAGCCTCGTTTCCCAACCATGCTGTTAGTTGGGGTAGATTCCCAAAAGCTACCCCTACTTTTTGAGGTGCCAACTGCGCCAGGGTTTGTTGGTAATTGCGATCGCTTGCCAAACTCAAATTGCTCACTTGGGCGCTATCAACTGCATCTCGAATTACTTGCGGGTGGTTGGCTAGCAAAACAAAGCGATTGGCAACCGTTGCTACGGCCATTTGCTCTGTAGGGTGAGTACTAACCTCCGATTCGGCTGCCAAAGATGGTTGGGCAAACAAGCGTACGCCTTTGTAAGTATGTTCGCTCCATGCTGGCGATTTTCCCCGACGCAACAGCGATTGTAAAAAATCTTGGACGGTGGCATTGTTTTTAGTGGTTGTCGCCAATAAATAACCAGGCATTTGACCGTTGCTGGCATCCCGGTCAATATCGGCTGTGGTTACCGCAATGGTGGTTTCATCACCCAACCAAGGAGCAATGTCCCTTTGGTATTCCCATCCCGTCTTAAAAAGTAAGTTTTGCTCTAAATTTTGCCACTCCCGATGGATTTGGCGGCGGTTCTCGGGTGCCACCAAAACCCGCAGTAAGTTATCCACTCGTTCTGGATTCACTAGCAAAGAAGCCATAGCGGGTGCTGACTTGGGAATAAAAAGGGTGGTTTGGGGATAGGTGGAAGTCGTACCACCAAGTATGGATAGAGGACTGTGGTTGTACAACCAATACGCGCCACTTCCTGCTACCAGCAACAGCGACAGAGCGGCAACAGCCAAGGCAAGAAAAAACGAACGTAGGCTCATCATGCGCGACGGGTAACTCAAAATGTGCGATCGTCTGGATTTTTTGGTGGGAACTGCCCCAAAAAGGATGGTATTGGGCTTTTTTGGTATTTCCAAGACCCAACAGCCAGGAGCTAGCAGGTGGCCACCAAGCCATCAAAAGGTTATCTTATCAGTTTTTGAGACTCGCCCTCGACGATTGCAAGTAGAAAAATACTGTAGAATGTTCTTGCTGTTTTTATACCGCGCGATCGCAGCGAGCTGGAGAATATCAGCAAATTTTTGTGGAGTTGGGGTTGGGTATGAATCGGAAAAATAGATTTTGTTTCTAAAAAGCGATCGCGCCTGTCCCTACGTACGTAAAAGAAATGGCGTAAAATAAAATTGCCGGCTGTGTTTGACCCCATCGTTTTTCAAAATCACTCAATTCCCAAATAAGCCTTACGCTTGCAATAAATACTTTTCATGTGTTTTTTGACTGTATTCGGCGTAATGTAAAGTTCCGAAGCAATTTGCTTGTAAGTATAATTTTCTTTTTGGAGCATCCACACCTCTTTCTCACGAGGAGTCAACCCATATTTTTCCGCCTCTGCAAGTGCTATTTTTTCAACCGGCTTGTAAAGATCCTCCACTGTCACTATCAAATAGGAAGATGCGCACAACTCCCGTTGAATGTACTGAACGCGCACCCGAATGGCTACAGAATTTTGCGTAAAAACCTGGGATTCCATCATCCAATTTTGATGGGGAAACCGACGGTAGCTTTCCAAAATAAACTGAGAAAGATGCCAAATCTCTGAAGGGATTTCATTAACATGATGCCTGTTGGGGTTGAGTTTGCGGAAAATCCGACGAGCTCTTTCATTCAGATAAACCAATTCTTGTTTATCCGTGATAATCAACAAGCCATCTACAAATCTTTCCACGATTTCTTGTAAAGAAATATTTTTATTTTTGGATAGATCCAAACATACCTTGTCCATCTGGTAAGAATCAAATGCGGTTTTTGACCAATTTAAGCCATCATGCGTTTGGGACATATCCTCAACCCTAAGCATTTTCATGATTTTTCAAGCAGGGATAACCTCTTTTTTGGGCAATCGATCTGCTTATATACCTGCTAGTATCATGTCAAAATAATCTCCTTCTTGCCATGACCCCAAAAGGGTACTATCCAGTCCTAGTGCGGCATTTATATTATATAAAGACAAAATGTAAACAAAAGAAAATAATCTGGAAAAATTCATCAATCAAAAAATTCATCAAATATTCTCTAGACTTATAGATTTACCAGTATAGAAGCAACTTCAAGCTATCATTCGCCATACCATACATTTATGTCTGTCTGTGAAAATTACAGCCATCCGGACAATCTCAAAAAGAGCGACAAAATAAAAATCAAGTACATACCAACCATTGAAATTTCCTAAAATCAAGCATTTAGACCGTCAGCATCGGCAACAAAAACTTACTTAGAAAGATGAACCTTAGAAAAAACCAGAAGCGACTTAATTTTCGCTTTCATTTGACTTTTTGACGGATATTTCAATATTTCACGTATTTTTGCGCAAAATTTTCTCGTGCTTTCTTGCTAAAAGTTTTATTTTTGCGTGTTTTTACGTAAAAAGCAACTCCATTCCACCAGGGTAGATAAGGCAGTCAGTTGTCTTTTCACCAGCCAGTACGGGAATATTGCATACTATCTCTAAAAAACAATGATTTTTCTGAAATATCCCAATTTTCCTTGTGGGGCTACTCCGTAAGGCACCCCTACAGGAACACCTCAATTATTTATTGCAAACTTTTAAAGAAATTCTAGCAAACATCCTCAAACTGATTCCCTTCCTCAAGGAAAACAAGAGTACCCCCTCAGGGTGACGCCAAACGCAAAATCCCCATGCCACGATGCAAGCAGTTAACAAGCTTAAGACAGAGTAGAGCTGAAAAGAAGAAGAACAACAGCTCATTCTACGCAGGCTTGCTAACCATTCCAATTCCCTAACAGAGAAAAAAACGAGGATACTAATATGGCTACTCAAGTCCAAATTCCCTTTGCTCCCCCGCTAGCAGTTGATTTTGGCAGTCTCAATATTCAGGGTTTGGATCCTAGCGCACCAGCGCCAGCAACCATTCTGAAAATGAACGAGCAATTTGAGTTAAGCGCGGAAGTCAAATTCAGCGGCAACGCTCCGTTGGTACAACTTCTGATGCACTTACCTCTGACAGTTCAAGTGGACTTTTACGGCGAGTCTATTGGTCCTGGCAGCGAAGTCAAACTACCAGCCACCATCACCACGGTTCCCGGTACCAGCGATTATACCGTGAAAACCGCACCAATTACCCCCAGCGGTGCTGGCTTAACTGGGAACACGGTTTACAAGGTAGCAGCGGTTGTAACCATTACTGCTCCTGTAGCTTTTTCCCATCCGATTGCAACTGGTTTTATCGACGGACTCACTGTCCAGACTTATTCCTAATTGCAACTTTTCCTCGCAATTGGTTGAGTGCAATGATGCCTAGCGACTGAGAAAGGCGCTACCAAAACTGGCAGGTTCTATAGTTACCTGCCAGTTTTCTAAATGGTCAAGGAAGGAACTCAAATGACGACATCAACAACCAATCCAGTACCACCCAATGGCAATGGTGGAGAAGGCGACGACCTGACCAGAATTACAGGCATCGCTGCCACCAGGGAACAATGGCTGAAATTAATTGGTATTGACACTTTTCAAAAACTAGCGGATGCCTCGGTTGAGGAATTGGAGTCTCAGCTGAAAGCACAGGGAGACAATGTATCTGCCAGCGAAATTGAGCAATGGCGCGCGCAAGCTCAAACGTTGGCAGTAGAAATTTCCTTCCCAACCAGCGAAACTAACCAATCTACGGAATCTCCTTCTGAAGAAGAAAGGGAAACGAGCTTGGCTTCCCTAACAGAAGAAGCTGAAATAGATGAGCCAGATCGAACCCAGGTGCATTCCCCAGGGGATGAGGCGCAAACAGATACTGAAGCGGAGACTGAAACCGAAGCATCCCCTACCAATTTTGAGGAAACATGGATCCCGTTGGCTTCCTTTACAGTAGAATTTCAAAGTAGAGCGATCGCGGATATGACAGAGCACCAAACGACGGTTCGACACGTACAAACCAATGCTGTCAAGACATGGCTCGGGATTGAGAGCGAGGCACTCCAACCATGGATATTGGAGCGAGTCAACCAGGTCTTAGCATCGGATGCGGGAACGGAACCAAGCGCCGCCAAAACGCCTGTCACGACCAATATCAGCCAAGTACGAATATTTCAGCCGCCTCGAACCGAGCAACCGATGGTTGTCAAACAGGCAGGTCAAGGAATTTCTGACTCGATTAAAAGGGATGAGTCTTTTGCTTTAGAAGTGGTTTTCGATCTGGCGGAGTTGAATACCATCGATTTGGCTCGACAGCAGGTAATTGCTTTGGCGCAGTTTTACGCTCGCCATTGGTCTACTGGTGAAACCCTTCATTTGGGAAATGCAGAGGTTAAGGTTCTCAGTCAAGACGAACCACCCTATATTGTTTTACTGTCTGGAACTAGTTTACAGCAACTAGGTCTGTATCGCTTGCAGGTGCTGGTAACGCTTCAAGGCATACCTGCCACTCCAGGCTACTTTGAAGTGCCACTACTTCAAGTTGTCTAAGCAAACTGGGGCATAATGAACTCTTTTAACTGGGAAAGTTTCTTGGGAACGTGGAGTCAAGAGTTACTGGAGTCAATGGGAAGTTGGCGAGAAGACCTCCCTCTGGAGGTGATTGAATCCGGCTGGTTGGGATTTTCGGGAGCCACAGAAGCACAAATTGCTCGCGCTGAAACTCGTCTCGGTACGACTCTACCACCCTCTTATCGGGAGTTTTTAAAAGTTTCAAACGGTTGGCGTCAGACGACGCCGTTTATACACAGGCTTTGGTCAACGGAAGAAATTGAATGGTTTCGGGTGCGGCATCAAGCCTGGATTGAAGATTTTATCGAAAGCAATTGCAATAATGAGGCGAATGGAAATATGGCTCGCTTGATTCCCTCAATACTGGATGAGGAATATCTGGTTTATGGGGAGGTGCAGGATTGCAGCCAGATACGAGTTGAGTATTTGCAAACGGCTTTGGAAATTAGTAGTAGGGGGGAATCTGCTATTTATCTACTCAATCCCCGGATTGTGACTGCGGAGGGGGAGTGGGAGGCTTGGTTTTTTAGCGATTTGCTACCTGGTGCAGACCGATATCGTTCTTTTCGTGAGATGATGCAGGCGGAGTATCAAAATTTCTTAGAATTAAGGGATACTTCCTTTTAGAGGCGGTTGGCTCTTGAGATTGAGGGAATTTCAAGGTTTTTGTGGCGATCGCTATGCTTTTTTACTTTAGGCGTTTTTGGGGAGTATGTGTTATACAAGCGATCGCGTAGTCCTTCGTTTCCATTGCAATCTGCCGTACAAACTACTGGAATTGTCAAAGAGGGGGTTTCTCTATGTCAGAAAAGTCTAGGGAGAATAGCGAAATTTCTCCTATCGAATAAAATGAGATTGTGCCGGTATCGGGAGAGTCTAGTAACGATCGGAATGCTTCTCATATCGCCAAAATCCAACAGTTTGAAGATTTGATTTATTTAAAAGAAAATGGATATACAGCAACTTGAAAATATCAATTACTAGAATTAATCTAGGATAAAAATATTTCTTTCCTAGAAATGGAGAAGCTTTTTGATGCATATTACTACAACCGAGTTCAAGAGAAATCGGAAAGTTTAAATTCAAGTGATTAACGAACAAAGTCAGCAAAGAGAAGCACAAGATCGCCAAAATAAATTGCGAGAAAAGGAAGAAATTATACCATTTCTGAAAAACAACGATTGTATGGTAAATTGCCCTGGTAGGGGCGCTCACGCGTTGCGCCCCTACAAAAATGCCTATATTATCTCTTGCAGATTATTAAGGAAATGGTATAATTCTATTTTTTCTATTCTCGGAAATGGAAATAGTCAACAGCTAGAAAAAAATGACAATTCAAATTTGATTTGGCGGGATATTGGCTTGCGAGGAATTAACTTTACTAATGCAATTTTACCTGGAATAGAATTGGAAGGTACAAACTTAGATACTGTTCGATTTAGTCGTGCGCATTTACTTGGTGCCGTTTTCAAGGAAACCTACCTAGATTCTACTATTGTCGTGGATTGGGTAGGATACAGTTTTATTTTATATGAAGCCCGATGTTAGAGATAAGACTCCCGTGCCTACCTTTATACCATTTCTGAAAAACAATGATTTTTTGGGATTTCCTTCCCCTGGTAGGGGCGCTCACGCGTTGCGCCCCTACAAAAATGCCCCTATTATTTCTTGCAGACTATTAAGGAAATGGTATTACACCCTACAGAAAAATTGTAGTTTCTTCATGTTGGATTTGGTATTCCTACAGAATTTTAATCTACAGCTTGATGTCGTTTTGAAAAAGTTGGTATTACCGGTTTTGCTGCTAATGCTGTCATCCTCGCTATTTGATCCATGGAAATTTCCTGGTGTAGGGTCGATTCGCGAATCGACCCTACAAAATTTTTGTGGGTTTATGTACATCGGATTTGGTATCATTCCTGGTATGTAGGAAGAAATGCGATCGCGCTCTTCTAGTTCTATAATTGAAGAGATTTTGCCGGGTGTGGGATGAATAAAAATCAAAACGCTCCTGGGTATTTTATCGACGCCAGTTTTTCTGACGTTTCATCGCTATCGAACGCTTGTCTACCAACGTCATCATCGCTGGCATGTGAGGAGAAACGCGATCGCGCCATCCCAACTCAGCCACCACGTCATCAAAGGTTCTACCTTGGCTCATGCGATAAGCAATTTCTTGCACCTGGGGCCAAGTGAGCTCACTTTCGGTGTAAGCTTTGGTCATGGAAACCAAAAGATTTTGATATTGATTGCCTTCTGTCTCCGTGAGCATGGTGTGGGGAATATCCAACACGCGATCGAAACAGTGATACCAACACAAAGGCTGATGTTTCACGCTTCTTTCAAATAAGGTGCGATGGTCGCGGTTGCCCACAGCGCGATCGCTTTCGCTGGAAATGGCAAATAAAGGTGCTGGTTTTTGCCGGCGCGATCGCCGCATAACTTCATCGCCAATCTCCAAAAATACGCTCAGTTGGGGAAACGTAAAGCAATGATAGCCAAATTTCACCTTGCCCGTCCATTCGTGGTAGCCCCGCAAGCGACGCACCAACAAATCCACCACACGGCTGCTACTGCTGAGATAAGCCGCATACAACAAAGCACGACTAATTTCTTTGGGGCGGGCAAAAGCCAGCCACGCTGCCACGGCACCGCCACCGGAAAGACCCCCGACAACCACCTGTTTGCCCATAGGTATAGTGCGATCCAGCCATTTATTGGCAAAATCTTTGTAAATTTGAGCTTTTATCGGTAGCGGCGGCGGTTGTTTGGCATGCCACTCACCGGCTTGACCGTGACCTGGCATGAGGGGAATGACCACATTATGCCCTTCCCGATGCAGATTTCTGGCAATGGGGAGAAACTGGGCAGGGGTGGCTGTAAACCCGTGAAAAAATAAAAATACCCGCTCGGTGGGATGGGGATGTATCAGAAACTGAGAGTAACATCCCTCATCCATTAATCCTTGGGTGCGTTCGGCATCCCTGACTTGTTGGGGGCGAAATAGCAGCCACTGGGGTGAGTTTTTCTGGGTTTCTTCTTGCATGTACTGTTGGAGAAAATTAGATTGTGAACTCAGAAGCTACCATCATCGTACCAATCCCAGCATCGCTAAAAATTTCTAGCAACAGAGCATGGGGAACGCGACCGTCGATAATATGGGCAGCTCGCACCCCCTGAGCCAGCGATCGCACGCAACAGGTAACTTTAGGAATCATCCCACCTGCCACGATACCAGAATCAATTGCCTCTCTGGCTTCGTGAATGTCCAACTTGGTAATCAAAGACTCCGGTTGGTCGCGATCGCGCAAAATTCCCGGCGTATCCGTCAGCAGAATTAATTTTTCCGCATTTAAAGCTGCTGCCAGTTCTCCTGCCACCGTATCGGCATTGATATTGTAAGATTGCCCGCTCTCATCCGCCGCCACGCTGGAAATTACCGGAATGTAATTGCTCTGAACCAAAGACTCCACCAACTGGGCATCAATGGAACTCACCTCTCCCACAAAGCCAATATCTTCGCCACCTTGGGGGCGTGCTTTGATCGAAGCACCGTCTTTGCCGCACAATCCCACCGCATCGCCGCCAGCACGGTTGATCAGATCGACAATTTCCTTATTCACCCGACCCACCAAAACCATTTCCACCACATCCATGGTAGAAGCATCGGTGACCCGCAAGCCGTTTTTAAACTGAGGTTCGATCCCCAAACGGGTTAGCCAGGTATTGATTTCCGGACCGCCACCGTGCACGATCACCGGATGCAATCCCACGCAAGATAAAAAAACAATATCGCGAATCACATCGGCTTTGAGGCTGCTATTTTTCATAGCGGCCCCACCGTACTTAATGACCACGGTACGACCGGAAAATTGCTGAATGTAAGGTAGCGCCTCGCTGAGAACCCGAACTCTGGTGGCTTCAGTTTGGCTGAGATTTTTGTTTTCTTCCGTTTGCATGGGTTTTTCCTTCTGGAGTTTTGCTACTTACCGAAGGGAGGGAGACATCCTCGGCATATGGGCAAATATAGTATCTTGCAAGAACGGCTACAAACAGCCAAAATCGCAACCGCAGGAAACCCACAAATGGTATAAAGCGCCTTTAAACATTTCCATTATCTGTATTGAGCGATCGCTGATTTTCGGCGTTGCTTTGGGGAGATTTTAGGCGATTGACAACTTCTTCAGTCACTCGGGTGGCCAGCTGTTCGGGAGATTCGTTCTCTTGCGGTACGATTTGCAAGTCGGCTTGGGCGTATAGCTGCCGTCGCTGCTGGTAAATGGATTCTAGCTTCGCTTTGGGGTCGGGAGTTTGCAACAGAGGGCGGGTGTTATCTGTTTGCAGGCGTTGGTAAAGCGCTTCTACCGGCACGTTCAACCAGACAGTAATGCCGTGGTATAGGTATCCCCAGTTTTGCCGGCGCAATACCATGCCACCGCCAGTGGCGATCGCTAAATTCTTGTAGGCAGAGAGTTCCGCCAGCACCTGAGTTTCCAACTCCCGAAATTGGTTTTCACCCCACTGGGCAAAAATATCGCTGACCTTCATGGAAGTGGCCTGTTCTACCAACACATCGGTATCGAAAAATTTATAGCCCAACCGTTGCGCTAGAATGCGGCCGAGAGTGGTTTTCCCCGAACCCATCATGCCGATTAAGTAGAGATTGACACCACCAAGTCGTTGTGCCAACAATTGGCTGGATGCGCGATCGCGCTGTGGATCGGTCAAGATTTCCCTCCTTTGATTGCTTGTCATCTAGCTGCTCACCAAGCAACAGCTACCTGTTGTTCCCAAGCCAACAGCTGTTTATCATGGAAAGGCTGGCAACAGCGCCAATTCCAATCGAGTCATGACAAAATTCTAGTAGGGGATCGCAACCATTGAAACAATGAGTACACCATTGGAAAAGCTCGCACCAGCAGACCAACGTAAAGTAGCGGTCTACGTGCCCTACTGCCAAGGAAACCGACGCAATGCTTTGCCTTTTGCACTGAGTCTGTACGAACAGGGCAGTTTGGAAGGGGTACGTCAAATTGAAGGCGGCAAAGATATTCCCTTCATCGCCAGTTGGACCACCACCTCCTTACCTTCCGATTTAACCAGATGTCGCTTGCAATTTGACAGCAACGCCGAATTGAGTTACGAGATTAGCCTGCCCAACTTTGAGTTTGTGAATTTTCTGATCGAACTGCTGATCCAGTACAAAAAATCTCGCACCATCGATTTTCCTCAAGGTTTTTATCGCAAGTTGCTACACATGGACGAATAGAATAGGAAAAGAAGGGATCTGGATCGGTCGGTTGGGTCTGGTCAAAAATCAGAATATCGCCCAGGTGAAGTACCAATGGCCGTGGAAGATTCGTTGTCCGAACTTTGAAATATAGGAGTGAGGATGTGCCACAATCGTCCAAACATCTGATCGTCGGCTCTACAGAGAACTACAGCGGTAAATCAGCTACGATTTTAGGAATTGCCCGCCAGCTACAAGCACAAGGATGGGATATTGCCTACAGCAAGCCTTTGGAAACCCTAACCAGCGATTGCCATAATCACCGCGATGGCGATGTAGCGTTTTTGGGGCACACTTTAGGATTGTCCTCCCAACGCTTGCAACCACCCCTGGTATGTGTGGAAACAGAAAATGTACGTGCCAATTTGAGAAGCTTGAAAGAACGGCTAAGTGGTGTCGATGTCACTGATTATAGCGACAAACTCCAGCAAACCCTGGCTGGCTATGAGTGCGATTGGCTGCTCGTAGAAGCTGCGGGAACCCTAGAAACCGGAGGCTTGTTTGGTTTGACGCTGCCGCAAATGGCCCATGCTATTGATGCACCGGTGTTATTGGTGACCCGCTTTCAACCTTTGCATACGGTGGAAGCTTTGCTGCAGGCTTCCCAGCAACTTGGCGATCGCTTAATTGGGGTTTGTATCAACGATATTCCCACAGAGGCGATGGATTTGGTGCAAGATTCCATCAAGCCGTTTTTAGAAAACCATCAAATTCCAGTTTTGGGCATGCTGCCCCGCCACCGAGTTTTGCGCAGCATCAGCGTTGGTGAGTTGGTCTACCAATTGCACGCTAAAGTTCTCTGCTGTGAAGAACGTTTGGATTTGTTGGTGGAAAGCCAGCAAATTGGTGCTATGGGGGTCAATTTGGCCATGCGGTATTTCCATGCCGGTCATAACATGGCCATTGTTACTGGTGGCGATCGCATGGATTTGCATCTCGCTGCTTTGGAAGCTTCTACCCACTGCTTGATTCTCACCGGCAACATTCAACCCTCCGATATGGTACTGCGCCGGGCCGAAGATGTGGAAGTGCCCGTTTTGTCTGTAGCCTACGATACTTTACAAACGGTTTCCTATCTGGAACGAGCCTTCGAGCGCCTGCGCCTGCGCAACGCTGCCAAGGTAGAATGCATCTGCCATCTCATCGCAAAACATTTCGACCTGAATACCCTGTTGCAGGTCACCACTAGCATCTAAAGGCGACCCAAACGCAGATTGCTTGGTACAATCGAGTCATAGCGGTTACTTTCTGCGCCAGGTGTCTGTTACAATAAATGGGTTGTTCTGAGCAAAATTTTGGCGGCCCTTGAGTCAATCTATCGACCTGCCTAAAATAGACGAACTCGCCCAGGAACTGGCCACGATCCAACAAACTGGTTCCAAAAGAATCGCTTTGTTGGGTTCGCGCCACGTTCCCATTACCCACCAACATCTCATCGAAATGATGAGTTACGCGCTGGTTCTAGCGGGGAATCGCATTGTCACCTCGGGTGCCACAGGAACCAATGCGGCAGCTATTCGAGGGGCCATGCGAGCCGATCCCAACATGCTGACGGTGATTTTGCCCCAAAGCCTCGACCGTCAATCAGCAGAATCGCGCAAGCAAATTGCCAAGGTGATGCATTTGGTGGAAAACCCCGCCAACGACCAACTTTCGTTGGCAGAAGCGAGTTCTTTGTGTAATAAAGAAATTATTTCGCGCTGCCAGCAACTGATTTGCTTTGCTTTTCACGACAGCCGCACGCTGTTGCAAACTTGCCGCGAGGCGGAAGAACAAAGAAAAGTGGTCACCCTCTTTTATTTCGACTAGGGAATCAAGCAATCTCGCAGTTGCTGGTAAGTGTGCCAGTTTTTCTCATTTTGCCGTGCCCCCGTTTGGGGAACCGGAATCGCCTATTCCCGACTTGGCTGCCATTCAATCCCAACTCCGATGGTGGCTGCTACTGAGATTTTTCCGCCAGAATTTCCGTATGGTTGTGCAGAAAATGGTATTGGCGCATTTAGGAAAATTCCCGACTAACCTAATCACTGGACAAAAATCGACATTCGTGTTGATTGCGTTCGGTTCGTCCAGCCTTGGTCTCGTAGCAGACTCCGT
>NZ_LNDC01000022.1:0-213 GCF_001870905.1 Geitlerinema sp. PCC 9228 | reverse complement strand
CTCTGTCGTTCGTCGTTAAACAGGTCTAGGTGATTGACAAAAACCAGTGCGGCGGACGCAAAAAGCCGAAATCACATTGGCGAGAAAAACTTAACCCGAAAACAGCGGAGTTCATCCATTATGTATGCCTTGGTTCTCGATAAAAACAAAAAACCGCTAGACCCGACCCATCCCGCTAAAGCCAGAAAAATGCTAAAAGCAGGACGAGCTAAG
>NZ_LNDC01000021.1 GCF_001870905.1 Geitlerinema sp. PCC 9228 | reverse complement strand
GCCAATGTAAAGGCGGTTGTTGGTGGAGGTGACCCACTCACAGAACCGTTCCCACAGATTCGCGTTTTGGCGTTGCTGTAGGGTAGTGGTCATAATTACCTATAATTGCTGAACAACTATTCAATTATCGAGGTTCTAAAAAAAACCGGCATTTGCGTGCGCGGCTTATTCTTTATAATAATCACTTTGTTGGTTTTTGTAAACCCCTTTTAAGGAAAATTCCGCAAAATGTTGCAAAACGTTGTATTGGGGGCGGGTCACTTGCCAAGGTTTTGTCCAACAGCTACATTGCATAAAGTGGAAGTTAAGCGATCGCGCGATGGCCAGGGAGAACCACCTAGAACAAGCCAAACAGCAATACCAAGCCGGGCGCGCCGCCTTTGAACGCGGTCAATACCGGCAATCCATCAAACATTTAGAAACCGCCCGCCAGTACGTCCAGTCCCCATCCAGCCTAGGCGGTTCCATCCAAATTTGGTTGGTTACCGCTTACGAAGCCCTTGGAGAGCGGGACAAAGCTCTGAAACTGTGCAAGCAACTGGTGCGCCACCCAGACATGGACACCCGCAAACAAGCCCGCGGTTTGGTGGATATTTTAGAAGCCCCCCGACTGAAAAAACGTCCGGAGTGGCTGGTGCAAATTCCCGACATGCAAAACTTAGAAGACAGCAACGCCAAAATGCAGCCAGCCGCCTCCACAGTTAAAAAAGCTGCTCCCAAAAAGAAAAAGCCCACATCTGCTCCACCCGTCGATTGGTCCCAAGTCAACACCAAAGACAACGGATTTGTGTGGATCGCCCTAGCAGCCATTTTGCTGGCGATCGCCGCTTATAGCATATTTTAGTTTATTCGTCAATAAACTTTTGTTAAGAATTCCCCTGAATTTGTAACTTCACGCGAACCTTTCCAGAAACCTCCGCCGGCGGCGACCAGCGTTGCAGCCGTTGCTGAATTTGTTGGAACAGCGACCGAGAAACCACCGTAGATTCAGTATCATCTAACAACACATTTTGCACGCGATTGTCGCGGACAGTAAAAACCAAAACCATTTCCCCGCGAACTCCCTCGCCAACCGAAACACTTCGCAAAAGTCGGTTGAGGCGTTCCTTAGCAGCAGCATCCAATTCTGGGGCTTCCAAAACCGCGATCGTATTTGCTGGTTGGGAGTCTGCCGTCACATCGCCAGTTGGACGTATCATTTGCCGGCGGGATTCCAAAGCAGGCGCTGCCGAAGTAGCCGCTTCCGACAATTGCCGATTGCCAGCGCCTCTTCCCCGGAAATTCGCAACATTCTCCGGTGAAGCCGGTCCAAACACCCCTTCGTAACTCACCCCTTCCGGCATTTCCACCGGAACTTCTACCCGCTGCAACTCGCCATCCTCGACGCGTACTTCTTCGCTCACCGCCACAAACGCCGTATACTTAGAAAGCAAGCGATAGGCAAGCGCCGTCTCCGTAACCGCTTCTACCCCAGACGTGGTTTCCATCCCGTACATTTGGCTTTGCAACTCCTTAATTTTGGCGCGACCCCATAGTTGCGCGATCGCATCATTGCCGCCATCGGTGGGGAAATTCACCGGTAAAACCCGGCGATATTGGTTCCCCTGGGCATCCTCTCCGGTAATCACCAACTTGCCATCGCGCGCGGTGGGATGCTTGCCATACAAAACCAACGGCTGCGAAGCAAACAAATCCGGTTCGGCGATCGGATAAATTTGGGCGCTGCCTTCTCCTTGCCAAGAAACCTGAATATCGGTTAAAACGGGATTGTTAATCTGTTGGAAAAACTTCTCCACCACGCGATCGCTGGATTCATCGTGGCGAATCACCTGCATGGTTCCCCTGCCAACCTCCGCCAAACGGTCGAGCAAAAATCGGTTGACAGAACTGCCCACACCAATACTGTAAAGGCGATTTCCCGCTGCCAGTCCCCGCTGTACGCGATCGAGAACATTCGTCTCGTTGCCAATATACCCATCCGTCAGCAACACAATATTGCGCACTCTGCCATCTTCTGGAGGGGGAAACGAAAGTACCTCATCAATGCCATTCAGCAGTTCCGTACCACCACCACCTTGCAGGCTATTGATATATGCCAAAGCGCGATCGCGATTCGATGCCGTATTCGCTAAGGGATAGGCAGCAAGTTTTTGTGTCGTATTGGCAAAATCAATCATCGTAAACGTATCTTCCGGATTTAACCCGCGTACAAACCGCCGCATCAACATTTTAGACTGTTGCAGAGGCGCGCCGGATTGGGAACCCGAGGTATCTACCAAAAACACCACATCTTTAGGAATAATGGCTTCCGGTTCGTAATCGACCGCTGGAATTAAATAGGCAACAAAATGACCGCCGCGGCTGTCGGCTTGGCTTAAAACCGTGGTTTGGGTTTGTTCGCTGGCCACCTGGTAGCGTAAAATAAAATCCCGATTGGGGATGCTTTCTTCCTCAGCAAGTTTGATTTTCACGGTATTTCCCTGGCGGCGGGTTTGGATGTCGTGGGAAGTGGAAACCAACTCGCCAATGGGAATGCCGGCGTCAATTTCTAAGTTTAGATCGATATCGTGACCGGAACGACGCTCCGGTTTGGTGACTGGTGGGGTAATGCGATCGCGATCGCCGACCGGATCGCTGTCAGAAATATATCGCGGACCCACCACCATGGGAAAGACAAATTTATACTGGCCGTTTTCAAAAGGCAAGCTCTCAGTGTAGCGGATGGTCACTTCGATGCTTTCTCCGGGTTTGATATTGGCGATGGATTGGGTAAAAATATTGGCCCGTTCCTGTTCTAACAACCCCGTGGTCCGACCTTGCTGTTTGGCTTGTTCGTAGATTTCTCTGGCAATTTCCCGTTTTTTGATGTCCCCGCGAATGATGCGATCGCCGATTTGAATCTCCATGTCACTGACGGCTGCTGCGTCAGGGAGGGGAAAAACGTAAACCGCTTCGATGGGGTTGGCAAAGGAATTTTCAAACTGTTGGGTCACTTCCACCCGAGAAACGTGACCGGATATTTGGGCGTTGACCTCCGTATGTTTGAGGGGAACGGCGCGTTGCCCTTCGTTGGTGTTTACGTACAAGCCGCTGGGGGGGCGATCGCTGCTTTCATTGGCTGCTGCAGAGGATGTTGGCGTCATTTTTGGGGTTCCGGTCGTGGTGTGGGGAGGGGGAGTAACCGTACGAACGGTGACTTGAGCGGCCTTCCCCAAAACCGCCATAAAAACCACCGCACTGGGAACGATAAAAAACCATTTTTTGCTCATACAAATACCAGTCTCCCTATAGATAGATTAGGTGGCCAGACTGGCTCTACCATGGCACAGTTCCTTCCCCAAGCGTGCGGTGGTTGCGGTTTTTGAAACCAAAAAATTTCCCGCAGGAGAACAGAAACTTAATACAAAACCGAGGTGAGGTGGCGGCGGTATTCTGCGGTCAGGGGATGTTCGTTGCCTAGTAGGTTGAAAATCGCGATCGCGGCTTTGCGTCCCCCATCATCTTTAAATTTCCGGTCTTTGGATACCACTTGCAGAAATTTGTCAAGTGCCTCTTGGTATTTTTCTGCCACTGCCAGACAGCAGGCTTGGGCATACAACTGTGCCACTTCGCTATCGCCGCTGTCATTTTGGCATTCTTCTTGAAAATGAATCAACGCTTTGATGCTACTAAAGGCATCGAGCAAATTACGATCGTCGCTAGAGGCCGAATCAATAATTTCTTTGGCTTGATTCAACTCGTTGGTTCGTACAAACAGTTTCGCTGCTTCTAGAGTTACTTGCGCGTTTTGGGGATATTTTTCTAGCAAATGGAGAAATTCGGTTTTGGCCTGTTCGACCTTACCAGCCTCTTCCTGTTGCTTCACCGCCGCGATCGCTTCGTCTATGGCAGATTTGATGTTACACTTTGCTAACAGCTCTCTCAATTGGGGTCTTTGTAAAACTCCCACAAACCCCTCAATCACCTCACCATCGCGGAAAATCTTCACATCGGGAATTCCCTGTACCTGGTAGGCTTGCGCCACCTGTTGGTTTTGATCCACATCCACCTTAGCGACCACGCAATCGTATTCGCTGGCAATTTCCTCCAGCAAAGGCGAGAGCATTTTGCAAGGACCGCACCAATCTGCATAAAAATCAACAATGACCGGCATTTCTTTGGACTTCGCCAAAACTTCTTCTTCAAAGTTGTGGTCGGCAACCGCAATCGAATATCCCATACTGAAACCTCCGCTGCTTGATAGACCAACGCCCATTATACCTTGAATAGGGGCCTCGGCCGTAGCAGGAACTTATCCCCCCACACGAAACGCCTAGGAAAAGATTCTTTCCGTTTCCGGTCGATAAATAAAATCCGCATCAAATTGCATCGAATTGGGATGGCGAATTAAAGAAAACCCAAAGTTGGTGACAGCTTCAGCAGTAAACGTAGCCATAACCAGTTCGATGAGTTTTCGTTCCTTGATTTTGGGAACTTTCACAAAATAATCCCGCTTGGCAAAGAAAATCTTTTCATCTTTGGGAACGATAATCCCGTTTACTTTATGGGTATGCTGAATGGGTTTGATGTAATTTTCCAAAAATTCTTCTTGATTTTTCTGGATAGAATAAAGACGCTCGTGCTGCAGCCAACTCATGCGAAACAGCATCTTAAAAACTTCAAACCCCAAAATATAGTTAAAAGCGTTGTTGCACTCTTGGGTACTGCTCAACAGGCGAATGGCAACCTTCAGATACAATTCCGGCTGGCGGTGTAAATCTTGGGCACAGTGGACGTAAAATTGGCGGATATAATCGCGCATCACCGATTCTTCCAAAGAAGTTTTAATTTGGAAGTATTGCAAGTAGCGCAACACTTTTTGTTTGGTATCGTAATCCGCCAAACTCCGGGAAACCAAGCCATCTGCCGTGTATTCGTCTAGAAATTCTGCTTGTTTATCGGGTGGTGAAGCGAGCAAAAGATGGCATAAAGACAGAACGTAACGCCTCTGTTCCCAGGGAAGATTTTCTGCCCATTTTTTTGCTTCTTTCGGTAATTTTTCCCAAAGCCGGTCGGATTGTCTTTCGCCGGGAAGTAGCATGGATCTCACTCAATCAGGACAAACCGCCACAAATACAGGTCAAGTTGGGCATTTGGATAAAAACCAAATCGTGGTGTTTGAGTATACGTACGTACCTGTTTTGGCTTACCTCCATCCTACGCTATCGAGCAAGCGATCGACTACCGGGGGGCCGAGAAAAGCGGGCGATGGGATTCGAACCCACGACGACCGGCTTGGGAAGCCGACATTCTACCGCTGAATTACGCCCGCAGGGAATGGCTGTTTTGAAGTGATACCAAATCCGATATACATCAACCCACAGAAATGTAGGGATAGCGCCCCTGTGCATACCCCCTACAAAAGGGACCCAGTCGGATTTGGTACTGCCATTCATTATAACCATTTTGCTCTTAATTTTTCAAAATTTTGGCGCTCAGGTGGGAAGCTAAATGGATGGGCAGATGGAAAAAGATTGATACGATTAATGCTTTTGAATTTCGGAGATGGTAGCCTGTCGGCTAGACAACTTGGGGCGCAAGCGTTTTCTGTCGGGTAGGGGTTGGCAAACACCTGCGGTTAGTTCGGAGTACGCTATTTGCCGGTTTGTTTCCGAGTACTCTGCACGATCGGGGATTTTCTTTTATCTTGGAGGGGATTGGCTATTTGTTGTTTTTCAATGACAAATGAGGTTTATGGAGTTGAACAATCGCATACCAGGCTGGCTTGTATTTTTACTAATTTTCCCCCTCATCGTGCTCAATGGTTGGGTGATGCTGGTCGTGATTGATTATTTTCAAACGTTGATTACCTCGTTTATTGCTGCGGCATTGTTGGCGTTTTTGTTGAACTATCCAGTACAACTGCTGGAAAAGTACGGGATTCGGCGAGGTTATGCGGTGTTGCTGGTCTTTTTGGTGGTGGTTTCGCTGTTGGTGACGGGCGCGATTTTAGGAATTCCGGTACTGGCAGGGGAGTTTAACAAGCTGGTCAACCGACTGCCAAGTTGGATCGAGTCAGCAAATCTCCAATTTCAAGCTGTTTTTAATTGGATCGATCTGAATACGAGCAGTTTCGAGACTGATGTTGAGGCTTGGAATACCGCGATCAAGTCGAAGTTGAAAAATGAGTTGCAGGCGTTTTTAATTGGTTTGCCCAATTTTGCCCTCGGGACGATTAATAATTTGTTCCAAATTGTTTTTATTGGTGTGCTTACGGTTTTCTTTGCCATCTTTGGACCGACGTTTCTCCACAATTTAACGCATGCTTTGTTTTCCAGCGAACGGGGCGATCGCATTTTGGACTTACTTGGTCAAAATTTCAACAGCTACGTGGTCAATCAGGTGACTTTGGCAAGTGCCATTGGTCTTTCTATGATTCCCATATTTTTGTTGCTCAACGTGCCTTTTGCGTTGCTGTTTAGTTTGGGAATTGGCCTTATGGGGTTGATTCCTTTTTGTGCTATTTTGAGTATTTTTGCGGTGAGTTTTCTGTTGGCGTTGAAAAGTTTTTGGCTGGGGATTAAAGTATTGGCGATCGCTTTGCTGGTGGACCAACTGATTGAGAATACGGTGACTCCCCGTTTGTTGGGCAGTTTGACCGGCTTAAACCCAATTGTAGTGTTGTTTTCCCTGATGGTGGGGGTGCAGGTAGCTGGGTATTTGGGGGTCTTGATTGCTGTTCCCGTCGCCGCTACCATCAAAAGTGCGATCGCGACCATGAAACCTTCCCCATCGCAAGTGGCGTCGCAACCCTCTCCCATTCTCTACCCAGCATCGGATAGTTGGAAATCGGGAAAATTGGAAAACGAAGCATAATCCCCCATGGCTGGTTCTTTTTTTGTAAAATTTCCTAGATGTGCCGCCAAATGCTTGGGAAAAAGCTATCCTAGAAAAGGAACCAAGCTAATGAATTGGATAGCTCGCACTTATGGCCCGAGGCGATCATATTTTTGTAGACCAACATCGGGGATTGTACGACCACCACGCGATCGATTGCGGGGATGGTACTGTTATCGAATATTCTCGCATCCATGGCGTTCGTCGTATGGATTTGGAGGAATTTCGCAAAGGCAACCCATTGTTTGTGAAAAAATACCGCGATAGCTATCCGCCGGATAGGGTGGTACAAAGAGCAGAAAGTCGCTTGGGGGAGAAAAAATATAATATTGTGAGCAACAATTGCGAACATTTCGTTACCTGGTGCAAAATCGGTCAACAGAATAGCGAGCAAATTCGTGATTTGGCGGCTTTGTTGGGTAGCGGTTTTGTTGGCGGCGTGGCTGGGGTTATGGGAGGTGCCGTTTTGGGTGGGGTGACGGGATTAAGCCTCATTGGGGTTTACGGTCTTTCCGATCTAATTCAGCGTGGTTTGAACACCGACGATCCAAAAACAGCTTTGGCGCTTTTCGAGCAAGCCTATGGCCATGCTGTTGTGGCGGAAAAGAAATTAAATGCTGAATATGAAGAAGCTTTACATCAAGTCGATACTTGGCAAGAAAAGGCGGCTTTGGCATTAAAAAAACACGAAGAAAGTTTAGCTCGTTCGGCATTGGAACACAAGCGAGATGCGACCGCCCGCGCTACTCGCCTCCACCACCAATTACAGCAGTTAAAACAAATTGGCCGTTCGCTCAAGCAAAAAATAGTGACGTTGCGATATTACTACCGTCAGCGCAAAATGAAACAATAGGGGACCATCGAGCTTGTTCTAATACCATTTTCCTAAAAGTTTGCAATAAATAATCGGGATAGTTCTGTTGGTAGGGGCGTTCCGATAAGCGTCCCTATCAGGAAAATTGGAGAATCCCAGAAAATCATTGTTTTTCAGAAATAGGATTATTTTAGGGAAATGAGATAGCTTTTGCCATATTTTTCAATCAAAAGACGATCGCAAGATTGCAGGTAGCGGGGGAGACTGGTAGGCAAATTGAGACCTTTGAGAATTTGAGAGAGGGGAAGCTGATATTGTTTGTTGAACGCGGCAGCGAGGGTACTCAGGTCAATTTTGGGAAACTGCGGTTGGCAACGGGTTTGGATGAGTTGGCGGCACAAATCCACCAATATACTTTCCAAAGCCGCGGGGGATTTGATATGATGGGTGGCTGCGATCGCTACGTAATACTCTTTGGTGCCCGAGTATAAAATAAAACTGGGACACTGGGCTAAAAATTTCTGCAAGCTACTAGCAACTCCCAATCGTAAAATCACTGTAGTGGGTTTTTCTCCATAGCGATCGCGAAATTCAATGCCTAATTTTCCAGGGGTAATGGGTTTGCCTGGTTGTTTTTTCTCCAAAGCATGCCAGCATCTTTGTAGTTTTTTCTCCAATTCCTGGGCTGAGGAAAGTGTTTCCTGGGAATGAGAAGGTTGGCTGGAAAGCGGGGAGGAAGGCGTTTGACCGTTTTGAGAAAAGGTTTCTCCGCCAGTTGGTTCAAAAAACGTTACGTAGGCATCTGGGTCGCCAACAGGCTGGTAAACTACCAAATAATGGGCGTATTTGGACAGTACTTGCAATAGATTTTCCTGGGGAAAATAGCGATTGCCCATCGCTTCCATAGATATCTTATACCGATGGGAAAATGTTTCCGCGATCGCAGTTAAAGCCACCCACTGCTGTTGTTTTTTCTCTTGCAGTTCCCGCACAATTTCCCCAATATTTTGTAAATATTTTTGCGGCGTATCGATATCGGGATGTTTTTCCCAGGATTTGCTGTGATGTTCTCCAGTTTTGCTATTGTAAACCGCGATGGTTTTTCCTTGTTTTTGTACCTGGTAAACCGTCAGACCGTGGGAGTTCAGGGTATTGGAAAGATGGGTTAACGCCCCATCGCAAGAGCAAACAAAAATTTCTTGGGCGTTGGGATATTGCAGAAAAATTGATGCACCCACCGAAGCCATTTTGACATCGGCACTGTCTTTCCCGGAAGGAACGTGAATTAACTGATACCCCTGTTTGTGCAATTCCACATCCTTTTTCCCCATCCCCTGCCAGTGGGCAAAAGCAATTTTCACGTGAATAGTATGCCGGCAAATTTCATTGAGAAACTGTTCTTCTTCCAGAGAAATTTGAAAATTTTCTGCATCCAAAAGCAACAGAGCAATATTGTCGGTTTTGGTAGTGCCGTTGGTGGATGGGGGAGAAGCTGTTTGGGTAGGGGTAAAGGGTGTCAGCGGTAGTTGCAAATGGGGGTACGTCGCGAGAACCTGTCGCAGTTCGGCAAGCAACCCAGCAAATTGGGGAGAAAGAAAAAAGCGGGGAATAAAGAAAAACTGGAAAATATCGAGAATGGTTGCAATGGCAGTGTCGGTATCTTGGGCGGGTTGGAGTTTCGTAGCGAGTTTTTCGGTAACCTTGGTGGCCATGCGATCGCTTTTCCAATCGTAGCAGCGGTATTTTTCCTTCAACCAGCGGGGATAGTAGCTGTGGATTTGGGCAATAGCATGGTACAGATACCGACTCAAATGCTGGTAGGGGGATAGCATTGCCTCGCTCTGGCTGTATCCACCATTGGGGAATTGGGAAGCAAAAGAAGAACCGGAATTGGCTGTCACTGCTGTGGGGGGCAAACCGTTTTCAGACATAGAAGGGGCCGTTCAAAAGCAGTTTAGGTGCGCCTACCAATTAGCATATCAGGAAACTTTCCCAATGGAACGACGCCATACCCAAATGCCAACGATGCCTGCAAAGCTATTTTAGCGCATAATGTAGAAAGGCAAAACTTTACGTATCTTAACTATGGCCAGAGATTTACGGGGATTTTTAAAACAATTAGAAGACAAAGGGCAGTTGCGGCGGATTTCTGCCCTCGTAGACCCAGATTTAGAAATTGCCGAAATTTCCGATCGCATGTTAAAAGGTGGCGGACCGGCATTGCTCTTTGAAAACGTGAAAGGGTCCAATCACCCAGTTGCCATTAACCTGTTGGGAACCGAAGAACGCATTTGCTGGGCAATGAACATGTCAGAACCCGCCGAGTTGGAGGAATTGGGGAAAAAGCTGGCGATGCTGCAACAACCCAAGCCTCCCAAAAAGATTTCCCAGGCGGTGGATTTTGGCAAAGTTCTGTTTGATGTTCTCAAAGCCAAACCAGGTCGCAATTTCTTCCCTCCCTGCCAGCAAGTGGTGGTGGAAGGAGACGAGTTGAATTTACACGATTTGCCCTTAATTCGCCCCTATCCCAACGATGCTGGCAAAATTATTACCCTGGGGCTGGTGATGACCAAAGATTGCGAAACGGGAACCCCGAATGTGGGCGTTTATCGCCTGCAACTGCAATCCCACAATACCATGACCGTTCATTGGCTGTCGGTTCGCGGCGGGGCGAGACACCTGCGAAAAGCAGCAGAAAACGGGCAAAAGCTGGAAATTGCCATTGCTTTAGGCATCGATCCGTTATTGGTGATGGCGGCGGCAACGCCGATTCCGGTGGATTTGTCGGAGTGGTTGTTTGCTGGATTGTACGGCGGTTCTGGGGTCAAGCTTGCCAAATGCAAAACCTTGGATTTGGAAGTACCTGCCGATGCTGAATTGATCCTAGAAGGAACCATTACCCCTGGCGAAACCATGCCCGACGGTCCTTTTGGCGACCACATGGGCTACTATGGCGGGGTGGAAGATGCCCCTTTGATTCGCTTCCACTGCATGACCCACCGTAAAGACCCGATTTATTTAACTACCTTTAGCGGTCGTCCTCCTAAAGAAGAAGCAATGCTCGCGATCGCACTCAATCGCATTTATACACCTATTTTACGGGAACAGGTATCGGAAATTGTAGACTTTTTCCTACCCATGGAATCCCTCAGCTACAAGGCGGCGATTATTTCCATTAAAAAAGCCTATCCAGGGCAAGCCCGTCGGGCAGCGTTGGCGTTTTGGAGTGCCCTGCCGCAGTTTACCTATACCAAATTTGTCATTGTGGTAGACCAAGATATTAACATTCGCGACCCCCGTCAGGTGGTTTGGGCGATATCTTCTAAAGTAGATCCCAGCCGCGATGTGTTTGTCTTGGAAAATACGCCCTTCGATAGTTTGGATTTTGCCAGCGAGAAAATTGGCTTGGGCGGCAGAATGGGCATCGATGCCACCACAAAAGTTCCCCCAGAAACAGAACACGAATGGGGGGAACCCACCGAATCCGACCCAGACGTAGCGGCGATGGTAGACCGGCGTTGGTCGGAATACGGCTTAGATGATGTCAATTTGCAAGAAATCGACCCCAGTTTGTTTGGCTACGATTTGCGTAGCTGGCAGTCGCGGCGGTGAGGTTTTGGTATCGGAGCATCGGGGCTTCGGGGCGTCGGGGCGTCGGAGCATCGGGGCGTCGGAGCATCGGGGCGTCGGAGAAAACAACCAATTATATCTCCCAAGCTCCCAAGCTCCCAAGCTCCCAAGCTCCCAAGCTCCCAAGCTCCCAAGCTCCCACGCTCGGTACGCTCCCATGCATTCTATTTTGCCCGATGATGACCGTGGGTAGGACACGGTGGGGCGGAAATGGAACCATCCAACCAGCCGGTGGCTTGCTGTAACCTTTCCAGGGCGGCTTCTGGTTGGTCTTTGAGCAGAAGCATCAAGGCAGTTGCGGCTTGTTCCTTAGCCCGGGCTTTGCGGTTGCCTTTGAGTTTGTGCCAGTCGCTGTTGGTAATGCTCAGGCGTTCTACCAAAGCCTGGGTTAGTTCTTCGGTACTGTAGGATTGTAAGGCGGCTGATGTGGGATTTTCTAGACGGTCGGTGGGCATTGGTGTAGATTGAGTCATAGGAATTGCCAAAAATATAGTTCGTCTGCTGTATTTAATTGTTTATTCTGACAGCTATTGCAGGAATTTTTCCATGACTTCTCCTTGCGAACCTCCTTCTCGCGAACCAGATAACCCATCCCATGGCGATGGCGATATTGAGGAACTCGATTTTCCCGAAGCGTTGTCGGCGGTGGAAGCACAGCTGCAGCGGTTACAAGAACGCTACTATCAGGTGCGGCAGGATAGCCAGCAACAGGTGGAGTTGCAGCAACGCCGGCAAGCGTTGAAAAGGGAATTGAAAGGCAATCTGGGCGATGCCGAAAAACAGGAGGTAAAAGCAGAGTTAAGACGCATCCAGTCGCAAATCGAAACGTTGCAGTTGCGGTTGGAAAGCGATTTGTTTGGCTGGCACAGTGTGAAAGAACCGTTTTGGCAAGTGGTGCGTTTTGGCGGATTGGGGGTTGTGTTGGGTTGGGTGTTGAAAGGATGTGCGGGGTGATGGAGTGTAGGTGGGGTGGGAAATTGAAGGCGATCGCTCTCTTTAGAAAGAAACATCAGAATTTATTATAGGAAGAAAAAAATCATTCAATTGTTTTTCGCGATACCAAAACAGCCAATCTTGCAGGTTATCAAGGTAAAATGCACGGGTAGTTTCGTGCTGTCTGGCAAGTACAAAATTTTTCGGAAAACGATTATATTAGAAATATTAGCAATAAAACGCCCAGTGGAAGCCCCCATACTCTGATGCTCTCATTTTGCGCAAGTACGGGGGCTTGTCCATACAATTGTGGGCAAATACGGCAGATTGTCCCGACCATTTGGGCAACCATGGGGGGGTTTTGTCCCTAGCAGGTTCCCATGCCCCGAATACGTCCTATTCTTGGAACGCTTTCATGGAACAAATTCTGAGTAACTTACCCAACAGCCCTGTCGTTTCTTTTACCATCCTACTGCTGGTTATTCTGATCGTACCCCCCATTTTTGAGCGGTTGCGGCTTCCGGGATTGGTGGGGTTGCTGCTGGCTGGCGTGGTTTTGGGTCAAGATGGCTTGCAGTTGCTGGATGCGAAATCGGAAACGACTAAACTCCTCTCGGATATTGGCAAAATTTATTTGATGTTTGTGGCGGGATTGGAAATTGACCTGGAGGAGTTCCGCAAGAAGAAAAACCGCTCTTTAGGCTTTGGTGCCGCTACGTTCTTGCTGCCTTTACTGGGTGGCATGCTGGTGGGGAAGTTGTTTGGTTTCAGCTGGAACGGTGCGGTTTTGATGGGGTCGTTGCTGGCTTCTCACACGTTGTTGGGCTATCCCATTGTGAAACGGCTAGGCGTGGCAGAAAGCGAACCAGTGGTGGTGACGATTGGGGCAACGATTTTTACGGATATTGCTGCTTTGCTGGTTTTGGCTATTTGCGTATCGGTGCACGCTGGTGAATTTTCTTTGATGTCGCTGGTGATACAGTTGGTGTCGTTGGGCATTTATGCGATTGTCGTTTTGTATGGATTGGACAAAGCGGGGAAATCGTATTTCCAGCGTACGGGAGATGATGAGGGAAATCAGTTTTTATTCGTGCTGCTGGCGGTATTTTTGGCTTCCATGGGGGCGGAACTGATTCATGTGGATAAAATTGTGGGGGCGTTTTTAGCAGGACTGGCGGTAAACGATGTGGTTGGCGACGGTCCGGTGAAGGAAAAGGTGGAGTTTGTGGGCAGTGTCCTGTTTATTCCTATCTTTTTTGTGTCTATGGGGCTGTTGCTGAATGTGTCGGCGTTTATTAGTACGTTGCAGAGTTCTCTGGCTTTGCCGGTGGCGGTGGTGACGTTGTTATTTGTCAGTAAGTTGGCAGCGTCGTTTTTGGCGAAGCTGGTCTATCGCTACAACTGGCAGGAGATGCTGACCATGTGGTCGCTGTCAATTCCCCAGGTGGCGGCAACCCTGGCGGCGGCGTTGGCGGCTTACGAAGCTGTTGCCCCCAATGGCGATCGCTTGATTAGTGCGGAAATGTTCAATAGTGTTATTGTACTGATGTTAGTGACTGCTCTGGCGGGTCCTGTGCTGACGGCAAGATTTGCGAGCAAGTTAGAGTTGCCGGTGCAGGGATTTGAAAAAGAAGACGGTACCATTTGGTGGGAGTCTCAAGAAGATGATGAAGCGATCGCCCTGGATAGCGAACCGGCCGGATTTTCGGTGGTGGTACCGGTGTGCAACCCGCTGACAGAGCGATTTTTGGTAGAAATGGGGGCATTGCTGGCACAGCATGAGGCGGGAACGGTGATTCCCCTATCGGTGGTGATGGCTCAGGTCCACATGGACGAACCTTTGTTGAATGCTTCCTTGCGACGCAGCCAGCAGTTGCTCGATCGCGCCGTGCATGTGAGTCGGGAGTTTCAGGTACCGGCTTCTGGGGAAATTCGCATTGACGATGATGTGGCCCATGGGATCAGCCGTACGGCCAGGGAAACCAATGCCAGTCTGATTTTGATGGGATGGAGCGAAACCACAGGCTTACGGGCACGCTTGTTTGGTACGGTGGTGGATAGCGTTTTCTGGTCGGCTCATTGTCCGGTGGCGATGGTACGGTTGTTGGACGACCCGGTGAATATCCATCGGATTTTGGTACCGGTGAAGAATTTAACGCCGCAAGCGATACGTGCGGTGCGATTTGCCCAGTTGTTTGCCGACAGTAACCAGGCGGAAGTTATTTTGTTACACGTGTGCGATCGCCGCACACCAGAAGAACAGATTGATGCTTTTGAGAAAGAGATGTCCCATGCTTTTTCACAAGTGTCCTTTAGCGGTACCACCAGCATCAAGACCATTCCTGGGGATGAGGCAGCACCAGTGATTTTAGAAGTGGCGAAATCGGTGGATATGGTGGTTCTGCGATCGGTACGCCGGCGTACGGCTGGTGGGTTGTCGGTGAGCGACGTTACCACGCAAGTCATTAAGGAGTTAACCTGTTCGTTGGTCTTATTTGGAGAACCCCATAGTTAAGCTAGTTAAGCACAAAATTTTCTTGTAGGGGCAAGCCCCTATGCTTGCCCTTATTGGTCAAGGTGGCAAAAAGCGATCGCTCGATTTCAAAAGAGTCTAACAAAACCCACAAAATATCGTTCTCCTGACCAGAAAACAGGGGTCGGTACCAAATCATAAAGCAATACCACACAGGCTACCGACCAACTTGGCGACTTCTTGCGTCGGTTTTGCCAGCGTCTGTACGCCTTGCAATCCTTCCTGTAGGGTTTTCACTGTTTTCTCAATCAAACTGGTATCCGGTTGCGACTTTTGCACCTCCTGTTCCAGCTTCTCCGCCTGTTGCTGTGCCGCATCTTTCAGCAAAGGATTCAAATCGGGGGTTTCGTTGATGTTTCGTTTCAACTGCTGCAAAGCTTGCACCAGTTCTTGAGTCTCCCCAGAAGATGTGGTTTGCTGAAAATTGGGGGAAACATCCACATTGCCACCGGAGTTTTGCACTGGCGAGAAGTTCATAGCATTGTTGCCGCCACCGTCAAAGCTGACACCACTGACGGTATTGGACTGGTTTTGACCGGCATTGTCGCTAGAAGAACTGCTATCTTCCAATAATTTCTTGAGTTCCTCCAGCAACTGCGATTTTTCCGCTGCCGACATGGAGGGAACAATCGGCTTCAGCATGTTTAAAACGGTTTCTACTTGAGACATAATCGTAATTCCTCCTGGTTGGGTTGGATGGTAGGGACAGTTAAGGTTTGCAAACGGTTAAATGGTTCCACCTTTCAGGATGGAGGTACTGTTGTATCAGTTCGTCTCCTGTTTTCCATTCTGTCCACAATCGTACCTTGCCGTCATTGCTAGCAATCGTAAAATTCTTCGCTTGCCAATGATTTCCGCAGTTCTGGAATCACGCCGGCTCGAATAACGGAGGATTTGCCACTGCCAGAAGCACCAGTTACCAAAATCAAGCGGTTGCGATTGATGCTGTTGAGCAACTGTTGAATGAGTTTATCTCGCCCAAAAAAGCGATCGCGATCTTTGGTATTGAAGCGTTTTAACCCTTGATAGGGAGAATGTTTGATGAGTTCTCGCTGGGTAATTTCCCGCGCCGAAATTTGCAGGATTTGGGTTTCGATGGTGGTTTGCACGGGGGCAAAGGTAATGGTGTTACCGCTGCCATCTACCGCAATATTCTCTAGCTGGTTCCGTTGGTCCTGGCTCATGGGAAATGGAAAATTTGACTCGTAGCTAGTATAGCAAGTACACCACTTGTCGGCGACCCTTGGAAAGGTATTGGAACCGTTTTGTTTGGGAGGTAATGGCGAGTTATCCGGTACAATTGAAAATAAGCGATCGCAAAATGTTTGTTGTCCGCAGTGAATGATTCTCCCGTTGCTGTTGTTTTTTCGGAAATAGCTGATGGAGACTTTGACATTACACGTAGATACGGTTCATCTGACAGACGAACAATTCGAGCAACTATGTCAGAACAACCAGGAGTTGCGATTCGAGCGAACTGCCAAGGGAGATTTACTAATTATGCCCCCTGTGGGAGGAGAAAGCAGCCATCGAGAAGCCGATTTAATTGCAGATTTGGTTTTGTGGAATCGGCAAACCCAACTGGGTTATACGTTCAGTTCTTCCACCATCTTTAAACTTCCAAATGGCGCAGCTCGTTCTCCCGATGTGGCTTGGATTGAAAAGCAGCGTTGGGAAGCACTGACCCCCGAACAAAAACAAAAGTTTCCACCCATTGCCCCAGATTTTGTCATGGAATTGCGATCGGTAAGTGACGATTTGGCGATGTTGCGCGAGAAAATGGCAGAATACCTCGATGCTGGGGTCAAGTTGGCATGGCTCATCAATCCCCAACAGCAACAAGTGGAAATTTACTGTTCGGAAACAGGTGTGGAAGTGCGAGATTTGCCGGCGGAACTATCCGGTGAAAATGTTGTACCGGGATTTTGTTTGAGTTTGCCTTTGTATCCGTAGGGGATTGCTATTGGTTATTTTATAGGTTGGAATGACGCGATCGCTTTTTCCGTACAGCGTTTTATTGTAAGTATTTCTACAGAGTTGCCGGCGTTGTCAGGTTTTTCGGAAAAACGTGACAATGAAAATATCCTGTTGAAAGTCAAGTTTGAAATATGGCTACTCTAAAACGACGGCGTTCGGAAAACGTAGAAGGCGATTTTTATGTAGATTCAAGTTGTATCGACTGCGATACTTGTCGGTGGATGGCACCCAGTGTCTTCCATCAAGATGGCGACCAGTCTGCGGTTTACCACCAACCGGAAACAGAGGAAGAACGCCAGGCGGCTGTGGAAGCTCTGCTATCCTGTCCTACAGCATCCATTGGTACGGTGGAACCGCCGTCGGATATTAAAAAAATTCAGCAAGAATTTCCGCTGCCCGTTGCTGACAATGTGTATCATTGTGGATATCATGCCGAATCCTCGTTTGGAGCAGCGAGTTATTTGATTCGGCGGGAAGACGGCAATATTTTGGTGGATTCGCCGCGATTTGCTGCGCCTTTGGTCAAACGTTTGGAAGCTTTGGGAGGGGTTCGGTATTTGTACTTAACCCATCGCGACGATGTGGCAGACCATCAGAAGTTTCACGATCGCTTCGGTTGCGATCGCATTCTCCACGAAGATGATATCACAAACAACACCAGCGATGTGGAGATTCCTCTGTCGGGTTCCGAGCCAGTGCAACTGGCACCGGATTTGTTCATTATACCCGTTCCCGGACACACGCGGGGACATACGGTGTTGCTCTACAACAATAAATTTCTGTTTTCTGGAGACCATCTAGCTTGGTCGCCAAATTTGCAACATCTCTTTGCTTTCCGTCGCCTGTGTTGGTATTGTTGGGAAAAACAGATCGAATCTATGCGGGAACTTGCCAACTACTCTTTTGAATGGGTGTTACCCGGTCACGGTCGCCGCTTTCACAGCGATCGCAAAACCATAGCACAGCAAATGCAGCAATGTGTGGCTTGGATGGAACAAAACTGTTAATCTGTACCATTTTTATAAAATTCTGCAATATATAAAACGAAAAACTGTCTCAGAAACAATATTTGCTGGTTTCGCTCTACTTTACTCATGTTTTTCTAAGTTTTTTAAGGAAGCGCTGCTAGCGCTTTTTTTTTATGCTTAACAAAGCGATCGCGTCTTGTCAAGGCCAGTTTGGCAATCTCCAAAGCGATCGAAACCGATCTGTTCGCTGGTAGAACCTGTTGTCTAAGCTATAAACAATCCTACATGGGATACGAAATTACCACAAGTTATGAGATTTTGCCTTAGGAGAACTTGTATGCTTCTACAAAAAGCAATAGGCCAAAAACTCAATTGTTGGTTTCTCAAGGGAAAACGGACCGTTGTTGCTAGCCAGCAAGGCGGTTGTGGCAATGAGTTTTTCCAAAATATGTAATGGCTTGTGTCTTTGTAGTTGGCATATTTGGCTCACCTATTTCTAGCGATCGCAGGTCTTCTGCGAAAGAAAAGTAGGCAAAATTGAATCATAACAGATTGCCAAAAAACTTGGCAGTCTAGTTTCAAAAATGCACTGTTTTTACGGGGAAATCAATGAACTTAATCTACAGGGGTATCCGCTATCAAGTTGCTTCTCAGGTTGAGGTAGAAAGCAAACCACTTGCTGGAAAATATCGCGGCATTGCCTGGGAAAAACATCCCCATGCGATCGCGATTTTAAATCTCGGTTCTACTGAATTCAAATACCGAGGCATTGCTTACCGTTTGTCGGAAATAACAACAAAAATAAACAGCACCATGCCTGAAAAAGAACCGCAGTTTCAACCAATACTTGGTATCGAAGCCAACTAGATACGCGGCAACATTCGATTGAGTTTCATTCAGTACCATTTGAGGTTTATTATGGTTTTAAACATCAAGACCATCTCCCTCCTAGCGGTGACTAGCGGAACGGGAGTTTTCCTTTGCTTTCCTTCACCAGCTGCAGCTGTAACTAGTTTTTTAGGCAGCAACACTGGCGATTTTGGAATCGTGGATACGGATACAGGAACGTTTACCTCTATTGGCAATACAGAACCTTTTTTTGACATTGCCGTAGACAACCCTACATTGGGTTTTGGTATTACTGGTAATGGAGATTTGTATAGCATTAACTTAGAAGATGCTTCCACAAACTTGATTGGCAATACAGGTCTTTTCCTGAATGTCCTGAATGGGTTAGGATTTGACGACTCTGGTAACTTGTTTGCTACTGGCGGCAGTGGTTTTTACCGCATTGACTTGGAAACAGGAAATGCCATCCTCGTTAGCAATATTGATGGATTTATCTCCTCCGGAGATATCGCTTTTGACGGCACCCAATTTTTTGCTACTTCTGCCAATCCTACAAACAATACTTTGTTTTCGTTTAACTCTGATGGTAGCAACCAAACTCAGATTGGTGCAATTGGTTTTCCCAATGTTTTTGGTTTGACTTATCAGGAGGAGAACTTATTTGGTTTTACCAGCAATGGCGAAATTTTAAGTATCGATACCACGACGGGTACGGGTACCAATATTAATACAATCGCTGGGGTTCGAGGTCAAATTTTTGGAGCTGCTCCCCAAGCAGTTCCTGGACCGGCAACTGTTTTAGGCAGTTTTGTGGCGGGGGTTTTGGGAATAGCCTTTACGCGCAAACGACGGGAATATTTAACGTAACCACCTTTCCACTTCGACTGCGAACTTTTTTTCTATCATTGATTGATACCGGATGTGCACAACATCCGGTGGTTTTCTTTTGGGAAGCAAAATTAAAATTGAGAAGTAAAGAAAAATACGCGGCCGGACTGCGTTTTGTTATAACGCACTGTATCGACCACTTTATCGTTGGGAGCAATTAAAGAAATGGTATCGCCTGCGTTATGCAAAGCCATATCTTGGTTTTGACGTTGAATTTGAACAATTTCATTTGATAAAATTGTACCCAAATCGTCCAAAAAGCAATTTTTGTTGGCAGCATCTCGAAGTTTCCAACCGGATAAATCCACATCTTGTTTACCAAGATTTATCATATCGGCGGATTCAAATTTGCTTTCGTCGCCAGTAGGATTGGGAAATAAGCTAACAATTTTTAATTGGGGAAGTTCTTCATGAGAAGGAGATGGTGCGGTGTCGTCGGTGAAACCGTTACCATCCAGGACTTCCTTTTCCATATTTACCATAGTGATAACTGAAAAGTGGTCGGGTCCTCCAATGGGGTCTTGTTCGCAATAGTCGCTACTTGGTACAAAAATTTGAGAGCTATCCTGCCAATCTTTAGCAGCCGCAGCAACAAAAACAAAGTCTAAAATACTGTTAAAACAAGAATTGCAACCTGTTCCAGTGTTCGGACAAGAAGTAGAAGCATCCTTCAAGCAGTTAGGTTTAAGCTAACGAATTTGGCTGGAAGCTATAAATTCTCGGAAAGCTGCATTGCCTTGGGGAAATTCCGAACTCAGATCGTAGGAACTACAACGCCTACCGGGATTAAAATTTTCATCAATCGCGTAGTCAAAATTATAGTCGCCTACAGCAATGATGGGTAGGGTTTGTTGTTCGATCCACGCGCGTACATTTTTGGCTTGAGCGTTTCGTTTATCCG
Organism: Geitlerinema sp. PCC 9228; assembly: GCF_001870905.1. Classification (NCBI taxonomy): domain Bacteria; kingdom Bacillati; phylum Cyanobacteriota; class Cyanophyceae; order Geitlerinematales; family Geitlerinemataceae; genus Geitlerinema; species Geitlerinema sp. PCC 9228. The sequence continues at coordinate 16,273 of NZ_LNDC01000021.1, read as the reverse complement.
GATCGCAACGGTTAAAATGGTTGTCTACTACTAAAAAAGTAGGTCCTGCTGGCAACCATTGAAATTTTGCTACTAACGGGTCGCGACTGCCACCCATATTCCTCAGTTCAAACTCATTACCAATTTTCTGTAAATGATTTTGATTGTAAAGAATGGCTAGCTTATCATTGCCGCCGGTGGTACCAATGATAGCTGCAAAATTGGCATCGAAATAATTGGCGGCATTAGCAAATTGGGTGGCAGCTTGTGAGTCGAGTACTTCGGAAAGTCCCCAAAGATCGATTTGTTGGGAAGTGGCAATTTTTTGAACGACGGTTGCTACTTTTTCCGGATTGGTATCCCCACTGGATTCTACGTTGTAAGTTCCCACTCGCAGCATGGTGGGAGTAGCAGCCAATGCTGGGGAAAATGGAGAAGCAATGAAAAATGCAACGATTGCAAAATAAGCGATCGCAAATACGAATAGTTGTTTGGTTTTCATGATTTCCTCAAAATTTCTGAAAAATCGAGAAAAGAAAGGGATATGGAGCTATTTATCCGGCAGAATGGCTTGGCTTTTGCAACTCCGAAAAGTAGCCAGCTACTTCGATAAACCAAACAACCAAGGATTTCTGTCGTATTTGATGGCTGAATTTACGAAGCAAGTTGTAGGCGTTTGTTTGTCGATAAGAAATACCTGAGACCGAAGTAACGTGCAGATGCACTGTGTCTATTATCGCCTGTTGTTAGGCAACGTCAAGAGGCGATAGTGCTGAATTTTGTTAACAAAGCTATCGCGTTTTGTCAAGACCAGTTTAGCCGTTTTCGAGCGATCTAAATCGATCTTTTCGTGAGGAAGAATTCTTGTCTAAGCTAAAAACAATCCTATATGGAAATGCAAATTTTACACAGTTATCAATTTGTCACCAGGAGAAATTTGATGTTTTTACCCAAAGAAAAGTTCCAACACATCAATAGTATTTCCCACGAAGGCAAAATTGTTATTTTTGGCACTGATGCCAATGGTACAATTTCCTATACCATCAAACAAGATGGTTTTGAAGATAGTTACGGTCACACGGAAGTAACTGGTTGGGAGAATTGGCAAGTACTAGATTTTCCGCAGGAAGAACCAGGCGATCGCTCGGTTATTGAGAAAGAACGTCAAGAGCAAACCTATACGGAAAAGGGTCGCCTGGTTTACTTGTTCCGCTCTCTGTACCAGACTCAAGACCAAACTGCTGCTGTTCCTGTACAGTTGGTATCTGGATGGGGATATATTTATGTATTTCGTCAGTCAAAAGACAATACACTACTTGTCGATCGCTTTGTTTTAGATGGCTTAGAAAACAAACTCGTTCGCAAGTTAGAAATTCGCTACCAGCGGAGCCGACAAAAGTACCAACCTTTAGAATCTCCTAATGAGAATCACCGTTTGTCTATCGATTCGTTGAATTTTCGCGATATCGATGGCCGTCCTTTCTACGAACCAACCACAGAGCTAAGTTTGGTTAATAACTTATACAATGGTTGGTTGGCTGTAGTTTTACTTCCCACCAACGAACACGACCAATATCGCTGGCATATCTTTGCCTACAACCGGCAAAACCAAAAAATAGAGCTAACTTCCATCCGTTCTTCTCAAGGAGGATTGTTCGATATCAAAGATTTTACCGTTTTGAAACCCCAGCCAGACAATAGCAACCTTCTCCTCGCGCACAATATACCAGCTATTCTGAAACGTAGCCTAGATATAAAGGGGATGAAGGTTGGCAACGGTCTGGCGGCTACCAAGTATAATTTGCAGGTGGAACGCCAAACCCAAAATGGGGAACTACAGTTGCTCAAAGAAAGTACCAGGGTCATGTTGGTGGTAGCGGCGGAAAATGACCAGGCAGCGGCGGTAAGTTTTGCTGTTGCTGGGGATGGTACCCTGGCACAAATTGACAGATTCCCCAATACAAATACTTTGCGTGCTAACGAAAATCAGGTTTTGCTGCCTTTAAATCTTTTAGATGAAATTCAGGCAGTGGGGGAAAGCATGCCTGCAGCGCAAGGTACCATTACTGGTATGGAAAGAACTCAGGAAAATCGGGTCAAAATTTACTCCCCCCAAGCTAAGAACTTGAAGTCCGGCGATATGGTAGAAATTTTTGATACCAATCGTTACAACGGCTATTACGTAGCCAAAACAATAGATGCGAATACGTTTGAAATCGAAACTAAGTGGTTGGCAAGCGAACTCGGTCATTGGAAAGTGACTCCGCAAGCAGAAAGCGGCTTGTTGTTCGATGGGATGGTAGTAGCTTTTACAAAAACCACAGATGGCAAACTGCGGGTAACAGTTCCCCACCACGGATTGGAAGCTGGTGATGGGGTTCAGATTGCCAACACGCAGGCTTACAACGGAATTTATACCATTACTGATTTGAATGGCGATAGTTTTACGATTGGTGTGAAATGGCAGCCGGGGGAGGCAGTGAATCTGAAATTAGCTTCAAAAAAACGCCGCGGGATTTCCTTTACTAGCGATCGCGATTATATTTCCTTGCCTGCGTTAGACCTTACCATTCCCCAGGCAAATATTTCTTTTGGTACGACGTATTCCGCTTGGGTTTCCTTACGCGATCGCCAAAAACCACAACAGCTGGTTCTCTCTCAAAAAGACCGGATGGTACAATTGTCGGTCGTTGGCGGAAAAGCCGTATTCAAAGCACATTTCCAAGATGGCAGTTCCCGGGAACTCACTGACTCTCAGCCTCTATCTGAAGGGGAATGGGTTCACTTGGCTGGCATTGTCTCCTACGACAAAACAACCAAAACCACCACCTTGCGTTTGTGCAAAAATGGTGTGGAAGTCGCCAAAACAAAAATCCAACAGTTGGTTTCTCCAGTTCAAGAAGCTAAAGAAAACAATCAAAATAGTAGCGATTTTTCTTGGTCTCCTGAATTTTGTATTGGCGGTTCTGGTAAACCAGGGATGTTTTTTGCCGGAAAAATTTCCGATGTGCAAATTTGGAACCATCCACGAACTTCGCAGGAAATTCAAGATAGCATGCACCTGCAATTTACGGGAAGGGAAGTTGGTTTGGTAGGCTACTGGCGTTTGGGAGCTATTGTTGAAGATAAAGAACGCCGGGTGGTGGATTTTTCTACCTACGGTAAAGATGGTACTGTTTACGGAGAAGCCTTTGTTAGTGCGGTTGCATTGTCTCGCGTCTTAAGGGATGGTTCTACTCCAGCGATCGCTTATATTAATGAAGAGCTATTTGCTGTCAGCCAACGAGCCACCTATGTAGAAAGTTTTGAATGCAAAGGCATACAACCCCACAATTTTGAAATTTTTTATTGGGGAAAATCAAACAGAACTTCCCAGGAACGTATCGAATTTACTGGCGGTCCAACTGAATTTCAAGCATTAGAAAATGGCTGGTATCTGGCATCCTGTCGCTTTACCATTCCCGATGGTGTCTCCTTTTTGCGATCGTTTGCTATCTCTAACATAAAAGGCAACTGGCAGCAGCTAGAAATTCGCAAGCACCGCATCCGGGTGGTCTCCGACAGCATTACCCAAGCCAATTATACAGACAGCATTTCCCTAAAGACTTTGGATACCAACCATGCCGACCTAGCAGCAACTGTGAAGCAATTGCGTTCTTGGGAACAGCAGGAAACTTCCTTGCTTCAAGAGAAAAATGCACTGGAAACCGAAAAAGAAATTCTACAAAACAAACAAAAATCGGGACTGCAAGATCTACAAAAACGCCGACGGCAACTGGAACAACAAGTGAAGACTTATCGGGAAAAAATATCTCAGTTGCAACAGGAAGTCAATCGATGCCATCAGCTGTATTTACAAGAAGCTAACAATCCTTTAAATTACTATTGCTACATTGCGAGCAGCGAAAGTGGAAAAGTTTGGGATATTGAAGATCGAGTCGGTCGCAATCGAGCCGATATCCATCTTTGGGAGCAAAATTTGGGTTTGCGAACCCAACAGTGGCAGTTCCAACTATTCAACAATGCCTACTGGATCGTTAACCGTCAATTTCCTGCTTTTGTAGCAGAAGTGGAAGGGGAAAGCGATCGAAACAAAGCAGATATTCATCTGTGGCGTAAAGATTTTTCCCGGCTGAAACAGCAATGGCAACTGGAACTTTCCAACCAAAACTATCTATTGGTCAACCGCCGTTTTAACACGCGCGTGGCATCCGTAGAAAGCAATCCCTATAGTAATAAAGCCGACGTTCATCTTTGGGAAAAAACATCCACTAGAGAACGGCAGCAGTGGCGTTTGGAAAGAACCAACGATGTGGTTAACAACGAAATTGCCAATGCGAAAAAAGCTTTGGAACAGAAACAACAACAGCTCAAACAAGCAAATCGGCATTTACAATACTTAACGCGCCAGCTTGCTTTGTTGGCTTTGGAGAATTCTCAAGAAATAGAAGAAAAGCTGAAATTGCTAAAAGAACGCCTCCAACAAGTTATCGCAGAACTGCAAACCGTTCAAACCACTTTACATCGCCTTAACGATGAATTTCTCCAGTCGGTTTTCAGCATTCAAAATACGCCGCAAACTATGTCAGAAATTGCTGTAGATGCCAACGGGTTAGCAACGCAAGCGGGATGGCTGGGGTTTGTTTCTCCTATCAGTCGCATTCATGCTACGGAAACCAGCGAAGGTAATGTTCAGCTGAGTTATTTCGACTCCCTTGGCAGAATGCGTCAAAGCAACTACGACGCTACTTCTGATAGTCGCAATGCTGCTTTCCAACAGTGGATTCCTGACTCAATGCGCGCGTGTCCCCATTTCGACAAGGAAAATAGCATGATGTTGCTGGAAAATGCGATCGCTCTCGACGAGGAATGGACCATTGAGGCTTGGTTTTTCTATCCATTTCCAGCAACTAACCGATGGAATACTCTTACCCGAGCCAAGCATGAAGCGGACCATCACATTATCGTTACCAAAGAAGGTCAATTGGGAACTTATGTCGGTGATTTGGGTGGTTTTCAGGATAGTGGCTACCATATGGAACAGTTGGATTCTGGCTGGCATCATATAGCGGCTGCGGCACAGGGGAAAGGAGAACAAGCAAAAACGGTATTTTATATAGATGGTAATCAAGTGGGAACTTGCCAGGGAAAAAGTAAGGCTGATGTTTATGCGATTGGTAATTACCAAGAAGGGAAACAGCCATTTGGCAAGTTAGCAGAGGTGCGGATTTGGCAGGTTGCTTTGAGCGCAGAAGAAATTGAAGTTAACAGTCAATGCTTACTGAGTGGTAACGAACCGGGATTGTTGGCTTACTATCCCATGAATGAGGCAACGGGAACCGAAATCCGAGATCGCTCGGGAAATAGCCGCCACGGTCAGCTGCAAAGTACGACTTGGTTTGCTTGTACGGCACTTTTCGGACATCCCGGACATGCGGTGATGCAGTTTGATGGTGAGAACGATTATATTGATTGTGGTGAAGTTGATTTCAGTCGCCAGGAATATAGCATTGAAGCTTGGTTCAAAACCACCGCAAGGACCACCGGCGATATTTTGGCAGCCACGACCAGCGAGCATGGCATTTTATTGGAAGTGGAAGGGGAAGGAACGGTGCGTTACTTGCATCGCTATCCTATCGGTATCAGCGGTGGTAAGGACTTGCGAACGCAAGAAAAATATAATGACGGTTGGTGGCACCATCTCGCAGCGGTAAAAAGTCTTAGCAAAATGCTGCTTTATGTAGATGGAGAACTCAAAAAAGAAACGGAAGCTCCTCCCAGTTTTGGGCAATCTCTGCAGGTAGATATTGGTCGAATCGGGAAAAATATTTCCGAACGTTTGTTTCGTGGTAAAATTTCTGATGTACGTATTTGGAAAACCGCGCGATCGCACCAGGAAATTCAAGCAACGATGCACCAACGCCTCACCGGTGGCGAACCAGACCTGCTGCGGTACTGGCCTTTACAAGAAGTCAACCGGATGCGATCGCCTTATTTGGTAGCCGATTGGGCCAGCGATCGCCCCGCTACCGTGCGCGAAGCCATTACTACTCAGGATAACACACTTCCCATCGCTCGCACTGCGATCGCGAGTGCCGAATACAGCACCGTTAGCATTGACCCCGACACCCAACGCAAGTCTGCCATAATGCGGCGGTTCTTTGCTTTTCCCAGCTTAGACGGTGCTATGGTTCTCTCAGATAAGCTAGTGGAACAACTAGAACTGAAATGGATTGGCAACGCGCAATTTGAACCCACTTTGTTAGGATACATAGAAGGCGCTCCCCCTGTTCCCAGCGAAAATTTAACCGTACAAGACAATTACAACAACGCCACTTCCGTAGAACTCACCATGTCGGAAGATATTGCCTACAGTTGGAATCGCAACCAAGAAGCGGGATTGGGAGCCAGTTTGAGTGCCACCGCTGGCACTGCCTTCCAGGTATCGGGTGGCTTCATTCTCGAACAAGAAGCAGAAGCAGAAGCTGGTATTACCGGACAACTTTCGTCGAGCTATAGTTTTCTCAATCAAAGTGATATTTCGGCAAGTTCTGGCTCAACTGTAGTGAATCGGCTATCATTGCGTGGTTCTTTCGAGTCGGCAGCAAAATTTCCTCATTTGGGTCAACGTTTTGTCCCCAAAAATATCGGCTACGCACTGGTTGTTTCCAGCTTGGCGGATGTTTATATAACTCGATTGCGCCGCAGCAAAAAGATGGTTGCCTATCAGGTACAGCCAAACGAACAGATTCCTCCCCAGGTGAACACGATTACGTTCTTGATGAATCCGGCTTACGTACTCAATGGAAGTTTGGATGGGTTGATAGGGAGTGTTGCCGCCGACGAACGCTTCTACCGAGACGTTCCGCAAATGCGATCGCAGTACGGTTCCCTATATCCTGCCAGTTACTATCGCTTACAACAAGCTTATGAATGGGAGCAACAAATCGAACAACAAGACCGGGAACGAGCGTCCTATTTTGCCAATTTCAATAGCCGTTTGGTGGACGAAATTTCTCTAAATCGGCAAATTGAAGCTGACGGACTGGATCGTAATCCTCTGACAAATACAGAAGGAGACCCAGCAAATATTGATGGAGACACCTTACACAAAAACCGCGAACGGCAAAAACAGGAGAGCCAGCAAAAACGAAACGAAATTTCTACCAAAGTTCAACAGCAGGAAAAACGCATTCATGCCATAGAAACTTTTGCCAACTGGCAGCGCAAACTGGAAAATTTACAAATTCGTGCCGGCAAACGCAATATTGTTAATCATTACGTTTGGGATGCCGATGGTGGGTTACGTTCCGAAAGCCAGCAATTTGCTAGTACGGTCGAACATACCATTGGCGGTGCTGTTAACTTTGAAGGTGCCATTGGCGGCAAAGCCAGTGTAAAAGGAGCTGGTGTGCTGGCAGAACTGGAAGTTTTGGCCACGGTTCGCCTCACCCAAACCTTAACCAAAACCGAACGTCGCAGCCAAGGATTTGCTTTGCATGTGGATTTGGAAAACGTAGAAAGTGCAGGTGTTACGGATACAAGCGATCGCCCTTTGTTACCTGGTGAGAAAGTAGATCGCTACCACCTCAAAAGCTTTTATCTAGAAGGAAACACTCAACACTTCCACGACTTTTTTGCTTATGTGGTCGATCCAGAATGGCTGGCTAGCAATAGCGAAGAAGCACGTGCTTTGCGGCAGACGCAAGCCGGTCGTGCGAACAAAACCTGGCGCATTTTGCATCGGGTAACTTACGTAGAACGTCCGGCACTGATGGGATTTAGTGGATTTGGTGAAAATACACGTCCGTTGTCTACCACCTCCCAGACCCCAGATAGCACACAACTGATAGCCAAAATCGAGCAATTGGAGCAAAGCCATCAAGCCTTGGAACAAAAACTAGATTACCTTCTCCAGCTTCTCCGATCCAATCTGGCTGCAAACAAGCCGAACGCTTCGCCAGCAGGGTAGCATCATTATAACCTAAAGAAAGTTGACAAATAAGTCCGACTGCCCTTACGATCGAAGTTAGAAGAACCTCTTTAGCCTGCTATCCCTGTAATTCTATTTTTAAAAAATTACAGGGATTTCTTTTCGTCTTCTTTATGATTCAAGAGGATATTTACCTAAATTGGGGCATCAACGGTCTTTCTGGTTCCCTGTGCTGGCAACCCCTGAAAAAAAACAAATTCATATTGGTCAAAACGATAAAATCATGCTAATCTGAATAGAAAGTGAGACTTTTTCCACGGGGAGCGTCAGCATGAGCCAGTGTTTGAACCCCGACTGCTTGCACATCAACCCCGATAGCACCCAATTTTGTCAGTACTACGCTCGGAAATTACGCCGGTGCTTGCGATACCGAGCCATACGTATTTTAGGAAAAGGGGGCTTTGGCAGAACCTTTCTAGCTGTTGATGAAGACAAACTTTCCCAACCTCCCTGCGTTATCAAACAATTTTATCCCCAAGACCAAGGAACTGATAGGATTGAAAAAGCAACTCCGCCCTTTAGTTGGCAAGCGGAGCAGTTAGATAAATTAGGCAGGCACCCACAAATTCCCGAATTGCTAGCATATTTCACAGAAGACAGCCAGCAATATTTGGTACAAGAATATATTGAAGGTCGGGATTTGGGAAAAGTTTCAGAAACGGAAGGCAAATTTTCTGCCCAAGAAATTCGTAACGTATTGGCGCAAATTTTACCCATTTTAGACTACCTGCACCAGTATCAAGTTCTCCATCGAGATATCAAACCGGAAAATATCATTCGCTGTACAGATAGCAAACTTATTTTAGTAGATTTTAGTGCTGCCAAGTATTTATCAAATACTCCGAATCTGTCACTGGAACCACCATTGGTTCGGCGGGATATGCTTCCCTAGAACAAGTTGTAGGCAAACCCCAACCCAACAGCGATATCTACAGTTTGGGGGCAACTTGCGTTTGCTTGCTAAAACCCGTACCTCCCCAGGAGGGGAACAAGATTTTTCCCCTATTTCTAAGGAAACACTTCCTTCTGCAGTTGGTTACAACTATACAAAATTAAAAAATTTACTGGCAAACGGGAAATGGAAAGAAGCCGACGCAGAAACAGCTCATGCCATTTTAAAAGTTTCTGGTCGGGAAAAAGAAGGGAATTTGCGTTTGGAAGATGCGGCTGAAATCCCTTTAGAAGATTTGCAAACCATAGACCAGTTATGGCTCCGCTATAGCAACGAACATTTTGGTTTTAGCGTACGAAAAGAAATTTACCAAAATTTGAAAAATACTGTATTTACCGGTGAGGAAAATTGGGAAAAATTGGGTAATGCTGTCGGTTCGCTGGTGCAGAAAAACGCACCGTAACTGCAAGAAGTTTATCAAAATTTAGGGAATTTTTATCCAGGAGCAGCTGACTTTGAGGAGACGTTTGGCGATGCTGTTGGTTGCTGGAAAAATGGCAAATGGAAGCCATACGAACAACTTGATTTTTCTGGAGATGGCAATTCGGCGCGGGGGCATCTCCCCATAGGCTATATCCAAATTATACATCATGCAAAAACGCCACCATGGGAAAAAATCATCTTGGTTCAATGATGCCATTGGCAAAGAAATGGAGAAGGCGAGTGGATTTTCTGGAGCATTTCCCGCTATCTAACCTACAATCTTCACTACCAAAAACATCTGTAAAATCAACGCCATATCCAGCGGTAAGAACCACTTCTCTACCTTATCCTACAACAACCAAAACGATTTCCCATATAAAACAGCGATCGCTAGCTGCCATATCTTCTTTATCCCAAATGTTTCCGGCGGCAAAATCCAATCCCGTACAAATTGAATTGCGTTCTACAATGGCAAAATTTCTCGCTACTAGTCAATGGCAAGCAGTTGACACAGAAACAGCACGTGCTATGCTAAAGATAGGGCATTGGGAACAGGAAGAATGGTTGTATCCAGAAAATATTCAAAAATTTCTCTGTAAAGATTTGCAAACCATTGACCGTTTTAGGTTCGGCGAAACCATTACGCAATTAATGCAAGGAAAACTGCCCAAGCGACAGCCAATTTCTCAAAAATTAGATAGAACCCATGCTGCTAATATCAGAGTTTGGGAAACATTTGGCGAAGCTGTTGGCTGGCGAGAAAACGGCGAGTAGAAAAATTACGAGAATTTCGATTTTCCCGCACCGGAAAATACACCACAGAGGCATTTGACACTTGGCGATATGCAAATTATGCGCTATGCAGGCAGCAAAGAAGATTTGGTTTGGTATTATATATTGTGGGAAGTTAAAGCAACCCTGTTTGGACGCATCCCAATTTGCAGGTGAAATTCAATTCCCCACCCTACCTACTAGGTTAGAAAAGGACCGTACAGCCGACCAATTTTGGCTTCCAATTCACAAAGTTTGCTAAAATCTTTCTGGAAACTTTTTCTATGTTGCAGGTAAAATCGAAACGTTTGTAGACTTTCCCGCAGCAATAAGAGGGGAAGCAATAAACGAACCAGCAGTCTTTGCCAACCATCATACCGCGCCATCCGTACCCGGTGTTGCGAAAGACCGTATCCCCGAGCTAGTTTTCGCAAGTAAGTTTGTTCCAGGCGATGGGGTGCGATATGATGCCAAATTTCCATATGGGGATTGTGCCATAGTTCCCATTGCGTATTTTGTATGGCATATAACAGTGCAGCATCCTCACCGGAAGCCAGGGTTTTGGGATCTCTGCCAGCCACCAGTAATTTATCTGCATTGGGAACGACTTCGTACCAAGCTTGTTTGCGGAATACACAACCTGGTCCGGCGGGAATTTTACGGGATTTGGCATTGCGATGGTAGCAGAAAGCTTCTTTTCCCCGATTGTAGATCGTGAGATAAATTTTTACTTGATTGAAATAGGAGGGTGGTGGGGAATCCAACTTGGCGTGAATATTGCCACCGTAAGCGCCAACTTGGGGATTTTGGCTACCAAAACGATACGCTTGTGCTATCCAAGTTTTTCCAGGAATATTATCATCGTCCAGAAACCCCACCAATTCCCGACTTTGAGCTTCTTGAAATGCTTTTACGCGTGCCAATGCCGTTCCCTGCTGTTTTTCAAAAACATATCTAAGTTGGGAATCAGAACGCCACTGGCGAGCGTAGTTAAAAACCACCGCTGCTGTACTATCTTTGCTGTTGTTATCTACAACTAGAACTTCCCACTTGATGCCTTCCGTTTCTTGCTGTTCCAGCAAAGCATCGAGCACTTCTGGGAGACGTTTTTCACCGTTATACGTGCAAATAGCGACGGTAAAATCCATATCCATTTTGATTGTTTGTTAGGACGGCAAATATCTTTTGTTGTTAGATGTTTGGTGGGTGCGATCGCGATTTTTCAGAAAATAAAAAGGACTGGCTAATCTACCAATGAGAAACTGCATTTCGCTAGCTGCCACTGGATCGGTTTGCACTGCCTTTCTATATTTTAGCAAATGCAGCAAAATTCTCCTGATATCGTTTATAAAATAAGCTAGCAGAAATATTGGTTTTTGCCAAGAAGATAGCGCAATTGTACGTGTGGGATAGCTAGCCAATCCCACACCGTAGCATAAATTCATGAGATAGGCTTTTTCCAAACGTTTTCGCGGAATAATATGGTGTACCAACATGGCAGGATTGTACCAAATTTCCCATCCTCCGGTTTGAATATGTCGCAACGCTTCTACATCTTCGCTTGCCAACATTTGACCGGTAGTTCTTCCCACAAGTCTTGTTTGTAGGGGAACGTTTTCCAACCATGCGCGCTTGCGAACCACCAAACCAGCGCCTGGAGGCAACATTTTCCCTTTTTTATCGTAGGGTTTCATTGTCTTTCCTCGGTCGTTTATAGCCAGAAAGCTAGCAATTCTTGCAAAGTTTTTTGGCGGCTCGACCTCAAAATTTCCAACAATTTTGCTACCATAGGCACCTACCTGAGGGTGAGATTGACCAAACTGACAAGCAGCCGCAACCCAATTTGGATCGGCTAAATTATCATCGTCGAGAAAACCAACGAACTCGCTGTTTGCTTCCTCGACCGCTTTGTATCTGGCAAAGGCAAGTCCCTGTTTGGCTTCAAAACAATATCTTAAAGGAAAAGGATAATTCCAATTTTTTTGTAATTCTCGAACAAGGTCAAAAGTATTGTCATTACTATGATTGTCAACAATCAAAATTTCCCAGGCGATTCCTTCAGTATTTTGTTGAGCTTGAAGGTGTTTCAAAACCAGGGGCAATCGCTGAGCACCGTTGAATGTAGGAATGGCTACGGTTAAATCTAACATAGGATACATCGCGTTGCTATAGTGGCAATCGAGACGGCTAACAACAGACATCAAAAATAGACTAACAGGAGGTAGCTAGCATCTTAGCTAGCTTCCCATCTTGCAGGTTGAGCATAACGACGGCATTTCGATTTTTTATTTTCTTTCCTAGAAATAGCACTTATGAATTATACCTGTCAATGCTTTTTCTACTTCTTCATAGAATCTTGAAAATTTTGAAGTTTCCGCAAACATAAAACTGGTTACAATTTACAGCAAGCGATCGCATGAGTCGGTTCCCCCACTCAGCAGCCAGTCTTACTAGAAACTTAGATTACATAGATAAGATTTATTCTTTGTAGGAACCAGTCATTCTATGCCAACAATATTTTTTCTTTTTCGTGAAAATCGCGATCGCATTTCCCGATTATGCTTTCCTTAACTAGAAATTTGACCAATTTTTCCGGGTACCATCAGCATCAGCCAGTATCTGAACCCCAACTGCTTGTATAAAAAACCCTGAAGATACCAATACCAACATTGCGGCAATCAATTGTGGCTACGACTGCGGTATCAAGCTATACATATTCTGGGGCAGGGCGGTTTCGGTATAACATCTTTATACCATTTTCTTAATAATATGCAAGAGATAATAGAGGTATTTTTGTAGGGGCGCTTCGCGAATTTGTAGTAGGAGCGCTTCGCGAAGCGCCCCTACCAGGTTAATTTAGCAATTCCAGACAATCATTGTTTTTCAGAAATGGTATTAGCTGTGGATAAAGATAAACCCAAAAATCAGACTTACGTTATTAAACAATTGTATCCCCAAGCGCAGGGAACCGATACTATAGAAAAAGCGACTCAGTTGTTTAAGCGGGAAGCGGAACAGTTAGATGTATTGGGAAAACATCTGCAAATTCCGGAGTTGCTGGCATATTTCACCGAAAGTGAACATCAATATTTAGTACAAGAGTGTATTGATGGTCGAGATTTAGAGCAAATTCTGGAAACAGAAGAAAAATTTAGCGAAGCCCAAATTATCGATGTTTTGCAACAAGTTTTGCCGATTTTGGCATATTTGCAACAACATCAAATCATTCATCAGGATATCAAGCCAGAAAACATCATTCGCCGTCGGGATGGCAAACTGATATTGATAAATTTTGGCGCTGCCAAGCATTTATCCACAGCTGCGAAATCTGCAATAGGAACTCACATTGGTTCGGCAGGATATAGGAAAAGCCAAACCCAACAGCGATATTTACAGTTTGGGGGGGCGACATGCGTCGAACCAGAAGATTTATATGAAGCGATCGAGCGCTTGTGGGTTAAATCGAGTCATAGCAAATTTGGCTTCAGCATTCAAAAGGAAATTTATAAAAGTTTGGGTGGTACTAGGGACTACGTTCGGGAAATTTGGGAAAAGTTTGGCAATGCTGTAGGCTGGCGAAAAGAAGGTCAATGGAAAAGCTACAGCAAACTCCAATGGGATGCAGGGGAAAATGCTACGAAAGGGCATCTGCCGCCTTTTGGTGTATTATGGTTTGGTAACAGTTTTGTTCTTCTTTCGCGCGCAGACTTATGATTGATAAAATCTACAGTAGCATTTATGCGGTTTCTTTATCTTTGCTCTCAATTGTGTTATCTTAATTATATTTTGGCGAGGTACCTGTCTATCTCATGGAAACCTGTCGAATCTGCCAGCAAGAATGCTCTGAAGACCAGTTGTTTTGTAGCAACTGTGGCTATCCATTAAACACGTTTCCGCCCATTTTGGGGGAAATTCCCCCATCATATCAAGATATTCTCTCGCAAAGGGAACGTTGGGAAAAGGATATTTGGCAGAAATACCAACAGTTGCAACAGCAACATACGGAACTTTCTCGTGATTATCAGCAATTGCAGCAGCAATTCGACAAGCAGCAGCAAGAAGCCAACAACAACACACAGCTACAGCAGCAAATTGCCCAACTAAAGCAAGAAAATGCTACCCTTCAAGAGCGATTAGAATCTTACAATCAGTTTCAACAGTCACAGCAACAGTTGATTGAGCAATTGCGGGAAGTTTTGCAAGAAAGTCAGCGTCGTCAATCTCAAGAAAATTCCCAGTCATATAAGCAGCTACAGCAACAAATTGGTCAACTGCAACAAGAAATCGCAAATTTGCAGCAAGAAGTGACAAGGCTGACCCCAAAATCAGAATCCCCCAATCAATTCCAGCAGCAAATTCTAGAGACTCCCCTAGAAAGTTCGATTGGCTGCGATTACACGAAATTGAGAGAATTGCTGGCTGCCGGTAAGTGGATAGAAGCCGACGAAGAAACGGCTAAAGTTATGTTGAAAGTGGTTGGTAAGGAACAACTAGGGAAATTATCTAAAAAAGATATAGATAATTTCCCTTGTAAAGACTTGCAAACCATCGACCGTTTGTGGGTCAAATCAAGTAACGGCAAATTTGGTCTGAGCGTTCAAAAGCGAATTTATCAGAATTTAGGTGGTACGAAGAGACTAGATCCGGAAATTTGGGAGAAATTTGGCGATATTGTAGGCTGGCGAACAAAAGAAGGATACTGGAAAGATTATTCTCAGGTCATTAAGAAAGTTGCAGGGTATCTTCCCGAGGGAATACCGGGATACGTACCCGATAACGTACCTGAGGGGTGTTTTCCCTGGTTGGGATGGGTGCATAGAGGCTATCGGAAGGGTATGGGATTGGGAATTTATGGAGCTTGGTGGTTTTGCCAGCGTACGCTAAAACTGCTGTGTATTCTTTCGCGTGAAGATTTATAAACTGCTAACATGGAACGGGACAGCTTGGTGTTTTATTTTTTGGACCGCAGATGCTATAGGAGATGATTTCCTAGGGAGATAACGTTTCCCGGAACTGAGTTGTGCTATTTTAAAGGAGTTCTAGCCAAGTAGCCGTTTGTCTCATGGGAACTTGTCGAATTTGCCAGCAAGAATACAGCCAACACCAGCAGTTTTGTAGCAACTGTGGCTATCCGCTAACCACGCTTTCACCTACATTAGGCGAACTTCCCCAACCATGGCAAGAAATTGTTGCTCAAAGAGAGGCTTGGGAACAGCAAATCTGGCAAAGATACCAACAGTTGCAACAACAATGCCAACAACAGCAGCCAATTGCAGAACGCCAGCAGGAAAATGCTCGAATTCAGAGGCAACTAGAATCCCAAAAGCAATTGCAGCAATCGCAGCAAAAATTGCTCGAACAATTGCTCGAACTCATACAGGAAAATTCTCTTCGCCAATCATCAACTAATTCTCAAGCATACCAACAGGTACAGCAACAGGTTGCACAATTGCAACAAGCGATCGCAAATTTGCAACAAGAGGTGACCAAGCTAACCCAAACATCAAAATTTTCAAGTCCATCCCAGTCGCAAATTCAGGAGGTTCCCCTAAATAGTTCCATAGGATACGATTATACGCGATTGCGAGATTTGCTGGCTGCCGGCAAGTGGAAACAAGCGGATAAAGAAACGAGAAAAGCTTTGATAAAAGTTGCTGGCAAAAAAAATCAAAGTAGTTTGACTGCTAAGGAGGTAGATGGTTTATCCTGTGAAGATTTGCTAACGATAGACAGTTTGTGGGTCAAATACAGTAATGGTAAATTTGGCTTTAGCATTCAAAAAAACATTTATCTAAATTTGGGTGGTACTAGAGACTTAAATGTAGGGTTAGCTCTCGAAACTTGGCAGCAATTTGCCAATGCTGTTGGCTGGTATATGGGAAAAGAGTGGTTGGGAAAGGGGTCGGTATCGCCAAACCCAGATGGGATGGATGTAGAACTTAAAGATATCCCGGCAGGACATTTTCCACAGGATGCACTGACTTATCGGTATATGTTGAGGAATCTTTTTGTCCGAATAGAGTTTTGTGAGTTTTCATCTAAATCTGATTTGTAAAAACCACATTTACATGGCTTCTATCGCTTTTCCATATTCTAGCCATCTACAGGAGAATTGTCAGATGGTGCGATCGCTTTTTGTCTCGCAGTTTGGTGCC
>NZ_LNDC01000020.1 GCF_001870905.1 Geitlerinema sp. PCC 9228 | reverse complement strand
GCACCCAAAGGTGTCATGACCGAAATAACGGAGTCTGCTACGAGACCAAGGCTGGACGAACCGAACGCAATCAACACGAATGTCAATTTTTGTCCAGTGATTGGGTTAGTCTAGTGCCGCACCTAACGCCGGGCTGTCAGGTAATCGATTGACTTGTGCCGTAAATGTTTTAGCCATCATACAAGCATACTGTAATTGGAGATAGATAGCAACTCACTAACAAGGGGAGATCGCTCGATCCAGGATTGGCACTCAAGTCATTCGGTGGGTTTTGCTCATAAACGTCGCAAAAAAGTGCTGACTGGAAAGGTCAAGGCTAGGCTTGCCGCTATTCTCAATGAAGTTGCATGAGACAATAGCTGACCATTAAAAGTATTGGAAATAGCCCTTAACCACGTTCACATTTCGCTCGATCGTGGCTCTCAAGTGGCAATTAATTCATCAGATGGTTAGGGCTTTATCTCTTGAAACTGCCTAGCCTATGGACTCGTTTGTTTGTATTTCTATGACACGACTGGTCAAGTCGGTACTGCAAAAATCATGGAATGCATTAACAACCCACGTCATTCCTGATGGCGGCTTTAGCCGCCGTGTCGCTTTTGGGTCCCGCAGTAGCGAGACGGGGCGTGACCTCGCTCCCGAATTCTAATCGTGTTTAGCAATTTTCCCAGGTATCGGCGAAGGTTGGTTGGGGTTTGGGGGGTATGGAATTGCTTTTGCGGAGCAATTTGGCTACGATGTGGCGATGTTTGGGATTGGTGTATAGCTGCCAAGCGATCGCTATTTTGTCTGGATGGACCCCTACCATTTTAGCAATGATTTCTTGGGGAATTTGCGGCAAGGCTTCTTTGCCCAACCACTGAGCCATTTGTTCCAGCATCAGGCAACAACGGCGTAGTGGCGACACTTCCAGGACAATATTTTCAATCGTGGCAATGGTATCGATGCGTTTGTACAAGCTGGTTTGACGCGATCGCTCGTTGGTAACCGGTTGCCAGCCAATATCCCCACACGCAAAAGCACGGGTGCAACAACGATCCAAATGGCCCCCCACATAGGCACCAGGCGTCACAAAATCTACGTAAAAGGATTTTTGTAAAAAAATTCCCCCAACGGAACCAGAAGCGGAAAGAAAAAACTCTCCCTGAGGCAGTGGGGAATCTCGAAAATCAGTCACTCCCGTAGGTACAGGAGACAGATGCGGAGAACGGTTTGGTAAACCGACCGTAGAGGGGCAGTCCAAAACAACCACAATATATGCGTATCCAATATTTCTTAGATAGTGGAACTTTTCCCGGATAGAACCCTAGCTAACATGATTTCCCCATCTTGCCCCCATTTTTGTCAGCTTGATAGGTTCGAGCGTACGATTTCTTACAAATAGGAAATGTTTTCCAAACCACATTCCTGCCCAACACCATTTTCTTAAAAACATGCAATAAATAATCGAGGTATTTTTATAGGAGCGCAACGCGTGAGCGCCCCTACCAGGGAAATTGGAAAACACCAGCAAATCATTGTTTTTTAGAAATGGAAGAAAGCAGGAATAAATAAAAGATCCCCACTTTCAGTAATAATACGGGTGACGCCATTTGGGCCAAGTTTTGCGCAATTTTTACAGAAACTTTATTTTTCTCTTGGTTGTGTTTGGTATTTCCCCCCGCGATCGCAAAGAAACCACCCAAACAAGTGTCTGGGTGGTGGAGCGATCGATTTTATTGGATTGGTTGGTGAGATTTTGGGATGGCACTAGCAGGTGATGGCCGGCAAAATCGCGTTTATCGCTTGCGGAAGTGCAGGATGCCCCACTTCAGCTTGCCTTGCTTGCCAAAATTCACCCAGTGGTTTAATCCCTTTCGCATGTTTTCTACGTACTCTTCGCCACACTGCTTCACCGTTGCATCGTAGTTCTCGTTCACCGCCTTGAGAACGCTGCCGTAGTGGTTGGGGATTTGTTCGGACATATCAATAAATTGAACTTCGTCAAATCCCAAACGTGCAGCTACTTCCCGATAGAAGCCGACGGACCCCATAGAAGGCAAGTGAATGCGATCGAGTACGGGTTGGATTTCTTCGGGGTTGCAGTCATCGCTTTGCATGGGGTCGGTAAAAATAAACTCACCGCCTGGTTTGAGAACTCGATAGGCTTCTTCTAAAACTTTAGTGCGGTTGCTGCTGTGCAGAATGGAATCTTGGCACCACACCACATCGTAGCTGGCATCGGACATGGGTAGAGCTTCAAAATCCCCGTCGTATACGTCAATTTTGTCCGCTACACCTTGCTCTTGGTTTAGCTTGCGGTTACGTTCGTTCTGCACTTCGCTGAGGTTGAGGCAATCCACAGGGCAGCCGTAGGTTTTTACCAGGTAACGCGCGGAACCGCCGTAGCCAGCACCAATATCCAGCACTTTGGTGGAAGGAGCCAGTTTCAGCTGTTCGGCAATTTTCTCCACCGTACGCTGGCTGGCGGTAAAAATGGTGTCGTTTTCGCTTTGGTAAATGCCTACGTGGATGTCTTCCCCACCCCAGATGGTGGAGTAAAAGTTTTCCGCACTACTGCTGTTGTAATACTCCCGTGCGGTGCTGACGGCTTCGGAATAGGTGGTTGGATCTGCCATAGATGAGAATCTCCCCGAAACTTCCTACTGTTCCTACTGTTCCTACTGTTCGTCTTCGTCTTCGTCTTCAATGTACATTTTCTCGGCGATGTGGATGAAGAAGTCTTGCTCTTCTTGGTGGTAGGTTTCTTGGAAGTCGCCAAAGGTTTTGATGCGTTGGAAGCCTACCTCGTACATTAGCCGGCGCGTGTAATCTTTGCGCAGGGGGAACATGTTTAGGTGGTAGACCGAGTTATCATCGGCAAATTCGTAGCGGAAACGGGCCAAACCATCATCTACATACTCCGGTTCGGCTTTTACGTTTTCGCCGCAGTAGTAGTACGTATGTTTGGAGGAGAAGCCGCGGTCCAAAATGGCGTCGTAGTTGCGCTGGTCGAGAATTAATACCCCGTTATGACGCAAAGCGGCGTAGAACTCTGCCAGAGCCTTGCGGCGATCGCGTTCGGAGAACAAGTGGGTGAAGGAGTTCCCCAAGCAGATGATGGCGTCGTATTCGTCGTGAACGTCGCGGTTCAGCCAGCGCCAGTCTGCATTGACAGTCCGCAATACGATGTCGTAGCGACGGGCATTTTCAAATGCTTTGGCCAGCATGTGGGGGCTGCCGTCAGCACTGGTAACCTCAAAGCCATGCTGAATCAAACGGATGGAGTGGAAACCGGTTCCGGTGGCTACGTCGAGGACTTTCTTGGCGCCGCGTTCTTTGAGGGCGTCAATAAAGAATGTGTGTTCGCTTTGCGCTCTGGAATCCCATCCAATCAGATCGTCCCACTTATCGACAAAGCCCTGAATGTATTCTTTTTGATAGGTTTCCGTGTCGCGAACTTCAATGGGATTGGCACCGCCGTAATCCTGTTTTTGTTGCTGGTTGTATTCAGTTTTCATAGAAACCTCCTAAATTTTCATTTCCCGTCGGTTGAGTACCGGGATGGAACAACAAGGGGAATTTTTCCCCATAGAAAATGGCTCTTCCAGCGACTATTCCGTACTTGCTTTGCACTTTCCTCGATTTGCCAAGAACTGCAAGTGGTTCTTAGAAATTTGCCGAAGGCTACTGCTACCGTTCGCTTTTACGACCAATTTGGTTTTGTATTTAGAGAAACTAGAACTTAGGAATTTCTTGGCCAAAGCAGCATATATCAAGGATTCTAGGTGTTGGCTGTTGTTGGTTGGTTGTTAGAGCCGTTATGTCCAATCCATCCAAATTTTACAAGTTCGCTTACATCTAATGATTGTCTGCCAACAACAGACAAAAGTCAAGTTCGTCTACGAAAGGACCAGTTTTTAACAGCAGAACTGCCCATTCGCAACGGTTTCAAAAGTTGGTGGTGGTTGCTGAATGGGCTGAAAATCAAGCCCAAGATATAATAAACATATTATACGAGAAATGTCAAAACCCGCTCGTTTTTGCTGGTTCCTCCTTTTTGCATTTAGAAGAAGAATTTGCTGCAAAAAAATAGGCTCAATTGGAGGAATGATAAGGGTTTCAGGTATTTGCAACAAAACCCTTCTTTCCGGCGATTTTTGCTAGAGCGGCTAGGGGAAATTTGCTAGTTTTGATTAAAAATGATAGGATATTTTGATATTTTTATTTAATTTTAAAAAAAATATGAAATTTCTTTAGCAGCTGCGATCGCTCATTAGCTATCCCTTTGCCACTGATGGATTTGCTGGAGAATATATGCTGTCGCCGCATCAATGCCGGCTTGCGCGGTTGCCGAAGTCGTCTCCCCTAACGCCAAATTCACCGCAGGAATCAAAACCCACCAAGCTTCGGGCGTGCTACCATAGACAAATTGGGTCAGGGCTAAAAGCGATCGCGGCGTGGCTTGATGGATCCACTTCCAGCGGGCCTCCCTTGCCAGCTGCTCTTGACTGGGGAGGGGTTCCACCCGTAACTGAGTTTCTCCATGGGCCATATATACATCCACAAAAATTGCCCGCTGCACCTGCGACAGCGTTTCTGCCAATTCCGGGGTCAGTTGGTGTACCGACAAAACTTGCACCTGGGGCAGCTCTTGCTGCTGCAACCGAGAAACCACCGCATGCGCCGCCCCATCGTCGCTGCGCAAAGAATTGCCATACCCCACCACCAAAATTTTGTCTGGCTGTGCCATCTACCTAGCAATACTCAACCGACACTTCCTTCTGCCTGGAACGCAACAAGGATACCAACTCTTCCACCAAACTGCGACGAATTGAAATATTCTTAGGCAAAAGAGGATTTTGATAGAATTCGTTAATCTGTTGCCCCACCAAAAACAAAATCGAATCCGCCTCCAAAATCTTCGTCGCCAGTAAAACCGCCCCATTTCGATCGTTCGGCAGCCGAGAAACATCGCAGTTCGACTGGCGCAACAATTCCATCGCCTTGGAAATGGTTAAAATCCCCTCCGTCACCAAATCGATTTGCGGCAGCTTACCAATGGGAGGCAACTCCTTGCGCAACGTCGAAATATCCATCTCCACCGTTTCTCCCATGTATTTCGCCACAATATTCCCTGTAGTTCCCCCACAAATTATTTTTTGACCGGGGAAATTCAGCAGCCGTTCCACATACTGGCGGTCTTGGTCTTTATCCAAAGGCGGCCCTGTAAACACCATCAACGGATTGCGCTGCCTAACGTAAACTCCCACCAGGGAAGCATCGTCGCCAATGTGACCCTGATATAGGGAATAGGTCTCCTGCATCACGCTGCGCACGATAGTTTTTGCCGTGTGAGCTTGCTGCTGGGTTAGTTGTCGTTCGATATAGGCAGCAATATTTCCCCATCCCCAACCAAAATTCATCGTTCCTCCCAAGCCAGCGTAAATTACGCCATCGCTGCTAGCCGCCAAAAAATCGCCCCGCCCAATAAAACCTTCAGCAATTTTCACTTTTCTATCTAAAATTTTCTCCGTTTTGGTATCTAGCTCTACCGGTTTCCCCTTACGAAAATAGAAAACCGATGGGTTATCAAAATTTATAACTTTAAACTGATTGGTCTCGTTGTTAATTTGAATAACTGTAAACGTCGCATAGGCGATTTTGCGGACCTGACAAATCGGAAGCGTCCCAATGACCGTACGAATTACTTCTTCCAACGGCACCTCAGCATTGAGCATGTTAATCAAAATTTCTGTGGTCAAGCTGGCGAGAATGTTAGCTTTGACCCCACTGCCCAAGCCATCGGAAAGGACGATGGTGATAGTTTTTTCTGTTTTTACATATTTAACCTTGTCACCACAAAGCTCTTCACCGTATTTGTTTAAACTTAAATCGTAAATATCGAAGAAATTATCTTCTTTTAGGTGCTTTTCCGTTTCTTGAATCGAATTTTTTGCGGTAGAAGTCATAAAACCTGTTAGGAATGTTCGACCATTTCAATGATTTTCAGCAGGCTAACTTTGGTTTCGGCGGTGGTTTCCCCCAATAACCCCGCAATTTCCTGGGCGACTTTCATTTGGTTGTCTACCACTTCGTTAACTTTTTTCACCGTTTCCGATTTGAAGTTCACCATTTCCTGGCGCTGCTGCATTTCGGCGGTGATATCCACCATAATGCAAGCAACAATTTTCTGTTCGGGGATGGGAAAAATGACTTTTTTGACCCAAAGCTGCCGGTGGGGATATTCTTTCTCCCGAATGCGGATAACGCGATTTTCGTTCCAGGATTTCTGAAAGTTGCTGACATCCCCCAGAATTTGGCTGGCTGGGGTACCGGTAATCTTTTTGCGGTCTATGGCAAACATTTCACAAAAAGAAGGGTTGACCAGCTTGATGTTGATATCCGGGTCAACAACAATTAAGCCGTTGGGGTCGTATTCCCACAGCAGTTCGCTGAGGCTTTTTTCGTTTTCGCGGTTGTTTGGACTCATACGGTACTCCCGACTGCTTTTTGGATTTCCGGTAGGATTTCCTGTTTGAATTTTTCTTCTACGTTTTCCGGGTTAATATGCAAAAATAAGGTATCCCGGAATTTCATAACAATGCCGTGGCTGCAACATTCCAAACAAAAAGAGCCTTTAAATTCGATGCGATCGTCTACTTGGTATTCGGCAAGCAACCGTTGAATGGCCGGCAACACTTCGTATACGCCCATTTGATGGCAAGCCGACCCCATACAGAGATATAAATTTTCTTTAGACATGGTGTCTGCATTTTGAATAAGGACGGGACGAAAAAATTGGTAAATCTTTGATCCCCCTGTGGTCCCCCTTCACCAGGGGGACAGTTGGCGGAAATTTGGGGGACGGGAAAATTTGGATTTTCTATTTCGATCTTAGCTAATGGCGATAGACTTCATCTAATTTGTCGCCGTTGGCACCCACCAGTTCCACATGCAGGGGCATTTGACCGATGGCGTGGGTGGAACAGCTCAAACAGGGGTCAAAAGCGCGAATACCGGCTTCCACGCGGTTTAACATGCCTTCGGGAATTTCTTGGGAGTGAATGAAGTTTTTGGCGATTTGGGCGACGGTGCGGTTCATGGGCAGGTTATTTTGCCCGGTGGCAATAATCATGTTGACTTTTTTGATTAAGCCATTTTCGTCCACGTGGTAGTGGTGAAACAGGGTTCCCCGGGGGGCTTCGCTAACGCCAATACCTTCTAGCTGATTGATGCCGGCGGTGGCGCGGGTGCGAGAATTTTGTACGTCTGGGTCTTCTACCAGGCGTTCGATGCGTTCGATCGCGGCTAAAATTTCTACTAGGCGGGCGTAGTGATAGAAGAAAGAGGCATTGGCGGTGCCACCGGTGCGATCGCGAAATTCTTGCAATGCTTGGTCAGCTTCTGGGGTGCCAAAGCGATTGCAAATATTCAACCGCGCCAGGGGTCCTACCCGATAGATCCCATCGGGATAGCCCATGGGTTTGTAGTAAGGAAATTTCAGATAGGACCAATTTTCCACCGCTTCGCCGATGAAATCCTGGTAGTTGTCTTCGCTGAGACCGTCGGCAATGCGGTTACCTTCGCTATTGACCACGCGGATGCTGCCGCCGTAGTGTTCCCACAAGCCGTCTTTTCCTACCAATCCCAAAAATAGGGAAGGAAAGTTGCCAAAGGTGCGCACTTCTTCGGAGAATTGGTCGATGAGTCCTTTTAACAAATCGAGGGCTTTGTGAATGGTCTCTTTCGACTCCGGCAAGCGATCGCGGATCCACTGTTTGCCTTCATCGCTAAGGGGGGTACGCACCCCTCCCGGAACCGCCCAAGCCGGGTGAATTTTTTGTGCCCCTAGCACTTCAATCACTTTTTGTCCGAACTGGCGCAGGCGAATGCCCCCCCTTGCCAAATCCGGGTCGGCAGACATGACACCAAAAATATTGCGCTGGGCGGGGTTGCTATCCCAACCTAGCAACAAATCGGGGCTGCTGAGATGGAAAAAGCTGAGGGCGTGGGATTGGATAATCTGCCCCAAATTCATCATCCGCCGCAGTTTTTCGCCGGCTGGGGGAATGCGAACCGCCTGAATTTTATCCCCAGTTTTGGCGGAAGCCAGTAAGTGGCTGACCGGGCAAATGCCGCAAATGCGGGCGGTAATCCCTGCCATTTCCCACATGGGGCGACCTTGGCAGAATTTTTCAAAGCCGCGAAATTCGGTCACGTGGAAACGCGCGTCCTCGACTTCGCCACGATCGTCGAGATAAATCGTAATTTTAGCGTGTCCTTCAATGCGAGACACGGGGTCGATGGAAACAGTTTTTGCCATGGAATCTACCTCCCAATTGATGGATGCTTGTTTTCAACCCCCCTGTAGGGGCAATTCACGAATCGCCCCTAGGAAATTGGTACGGTCTTATCCGAATTTAATGGCTTCTCTGCCTTCAGTGGGGGGTTCTTCTCCGCGCAGGAGGGGGTCGATGAAATTGCGAATGCGGTCGGCAGAGGGAGGGCATCCTGGCATGAAATAATCGACAGAAACCAGTTCGTGAACCGGTTGCACGCGATCGCGCAGTCGAGGCAAAACCCCCAAAGCTTCCGGCATCTGGGCATTGGTGTCGCCCATATCCACGTAGCAAGCTTTCAAAACCGCATCGGCACTGTTGCGAATGGGATTGCGCATCCCCGGTACGTTGGCAGTGACCGCACAATCGCCAAAAGAAATCAGGGTTTTGGTTTTTTTCCGGGCTTGCCGCAGCAAAGCCAGGTTGTCTTCGTTGGCAACCGATCCTTCTACCAAACAGACATCGACATGGTCGGGATATTCCTTGACATCGGCGAAGGGGCTGTACACCAGATCGATTTTATCGGCGAGTTCAAACAGCCATTCGTCCATGTCCAGAAACGACATGTGACATCCAGAACAGCCCCCCAACCAAATAGTAGCGAATCTTACCTTGTCCATTCTCCTTTCTCCCGTGCTTGCTGCAGAAATTCTAGTTTGCCGCGATCGCGGGTCATTTCGGCGACCGTAGAGCCTTTGCGGAAAATCGCCCCCGTAGGGCAGGCATCGACGCATTTGCCGCAGGAGGTACAAGCGTCTACATCCCCCCAAGGCTGGTCCAAGCCAGCCACAATTTTCAAACCGGCGCAGCGGTGAGCCACATCCCAAACGTGTGCCCCTTCCAACTCGTCGCAAACCCGCACGCAGCGCGTACAGAAGATGCAGCGGTTGTGGTCAATACCAAATTGGGGGTGGGAAATATCCACATCCCGTTGGGGGAAACGGTAGGAAAAGCGGCTGTGGTCCATTCCCAACTCCACCGCCATATTTTGCAGTTCGCAATGGCCGTTGGAAACGCACACCGCACACACGTGGTTGCCTTCAGAAAAGAGCATTTCCACTACCATGCGGCGGTATTCTTGTAATTTTTCGGTGTTGGTATGTACCTCCATTTCCTCCGCCACTTCGGTAACGCAGGCGGGCAGCAATTTGCGAGTGCCGGTAATTTCTACCAAGCACAGGCGACAGGCCCCCACATCGGAAACGCCATCTAAGTGGCACAGGGTGGGGATGCGAACGCCGGCTTCTTGGGCAGCTTCTAAAATGGTCGATCCGGTTTCCACTGCAACGGGCGTACCGTCAATGGTAAGCGTGGTAACAGGCATAAAGGATTCCTCGGTAGGTTTCAGACGTTAATGGTTTCTGGTTGCAACAGTTCTGAATATTCGTGGCGGAAATAGCGCAGGGTACTAATGACGGGATTGGGGGCTGTTTGACCCAACCCGCACAGGCTGGTGTGTTTCACCATCTCGCATAGTTGTTCCAATTTTTCCAAATCGGCTTCGGTGGCTTCCCCGTCGGAAATTTTGTTGAGTAGGTGGTACATTTGCACGGTACCGGAACGGCAGGGAATGCACTTGCCGCAGGATTCGCTGCGGCAGAATTCCATGTAGAATTTCGCCACTTCCAACATGCTGGTTTGGTTGTCCATGACCACCATGCCGCCAGACCCCATGATGGATCCGACTTGGGCGAGGGAGTCGTAGCTGACGGGGGTATCGAGTAGGGAAGCGGGGATGCAACCACCGGAAGGACCACCGGTTTGTACGGCTTTGACTTCGCCACCGGGAACGCCGCCGCCCATTTCTTCGACGATTTCCCGCAGGGTGATGCCCATGGGCACTTCAATGAGACCGTTGTTGCGGATTTTGCCGGTGAGGGCGAAGACTTTGGTGCCTTTGCTGTCTTCGGTGCCAATGCTGGCATACCAATCGCCGCCGTTGGTAACGATGGCGGGGATGTTGCAGAAGGTTTCTACGTTGTTGATGAGGGTGGAGTACCCCCATAAACCGGATTGGGCGGGATAGGGGGGTCTGGGGGTGGGGTTGCCCCGTTTGCCTTCGATGGAGTGCATGAGGGCGGTTTCTTCGCCGCACACGAAGGCACCAGCACCGATGCGAATGTTGATTTTGAAGTCGAATTGGGATTCGAAGATGTGGGTGCCCAGAATGCCGTATTTTTTGGCTTGTTTGATGGCTTTTTGCAGGCGTTCGATGGCAAGGGGATATTCGGCACGGACGTAAATAAAGCCTTCGCTGGCCCCCACGGCGTAGGCGGCAATGGCCATCCCTTCTAAGACCCGGTGGGGATCGCTTTCTAAGACAGAACGGTCCATGAAGGCACCGGGATCGCCTTCGTCGGCGTTGCAGATGACGAATTTGCGATCGCCTGGGGCTTTGGCAACGGTGGCCCATTTCAATCCGGTGGGAAATCCAGCACCGCCGCGACCGCGCAAGCCACTTTTGGATACTTCGTTGACGATTTCGCTGGGGGTAAATTCACCGATGGCTCGGTGTAATCCTTGGTAGCCACCGGCGGCGATATAGTCTTCGATGCGTTCTGGATCGATTTTGCCGCTGGTTTCCCGGACGATTTTGAATTGTTTGGTGAAGAAGGGATGTTCCGGATCTCCTGGTTGTGCTTCGACGACGCTACTGTCTTTGAGACCGCTGATGATGCTGGGTGCCTGTTCGGGGGTGACTTCTTCGTAGACCAGGTTTTCTGGATCGATTTGCACTAGGGGTCCGCGACCGCAGCATCCCATGCAACCGACGCCGACGACTTCCACGCGATCGCTCAATCCGTTCCGGTTAACGGCGGTTTCCAGTTTTTTCTTGACGCCTAGGGAGTTGGCAGCTTGACAGCCGGTGGAGGTACAGCAGTGAACCCGGATGGGTTTTTGACGCGTGCGTTCTTGTTGGCCGATTTCTAATAGTTCCGATAGTTCCATAAGTTGGACTCCTGACGGTTGGGGTAGCCTATTCGCTGCTTGGTTTCGATTGACGCCATTGGTCGATGCGTTCTAGCACCGATTCGGGGGTTTGTTTGCCGGCGACTTTGCCGTCAAAGACTACTGCCGGCGCAATGCCACAAGCTCCTAAGCAACGGGCGGTCATCAAGGAAATTTCTCCGTCTGCGGTGGTTTCGCCAATTTCGATGCCTAGATGTTTTTCTAGGGCTTTGATGATGTCACCGCCGCCCTTGACGTGGCAGGCAGTACCGCTACAAACAACGCAGGTATGGGTACCGCTGGGTTTGAGGGTGAACAGGTGGTAGAAGGTGGCTACGCCGTATACTTGGCTGGCGGGAAGTTTGAGTTCCCGGGCAACATAGAGCAGGACGTCGGTTTCCAAACAGCCGAAGACTTCTTGGGCTTTGTGGAGGACTTCAATGAGAGCATCTTGGCGGTGGTGGTTGCGCTTGATGGTGACATCGAGGATTTTGAAGCGCTTGTCACCGCTGGGATGGGCAGCATGACTGTTGCGATTGGCTTGGGTGTTTTTTTGGGAATTTTGAACAGATTCCATAAGGATTGTAACTGAATGCGAAACAGAGAAAAAATGGTGAATGCGAGCTGGTTATTAAAACAAGATTGGTGTTGTTTTTGTGCGAACCGGAAAAGCGACGAGCATAGATAGTTGGAAATGGGGGCATGCGGCTGGCATGTTGGGGAAAATAGGGAAATTTTTTCTCGCTTTATTGTATTATCAAATATTTTGTCCCTGTGTGGGGGAGTTTTTAGCTTTTCTTTACCCCCCGCTGGTCGCGATCGCTACTGGGGTTGCGCTCCTCCGGAGAAGGTTGTTGCTAAAATGGAATGATGGTTTCTAACGGATAGCTTAAAAAAAATAAACAATATTTTACTCAGGTTTTACAAAAAGCGAAATTCATTTTCAAAAGGTTTCTTCTGGTCAAAAGAAATACCAAATTATCTTTTGCTTCACCAGGATAACGACCATTGGTAGATTTTCTTTCTTCTCTTTGCAGGGCAATCGATGCGATCGCCCATTGACATTTTTCTTTTGTAGATTTGGTATTTTGGGATACACTTTAGGCGAAGTAGAAAAATAAGTTTCTACTTCAAACGTACAAAATAAGCATCTCTCAAAAATCTCGCGATCGTGTCTAATAATTGGTAAAAAAAATCAACCATTAAGCTTTTTATCCGAGCCATTCTCTCTGGCAAAATAACACTAAAATATGGTGACATTTATAAAAAACACCATAAATTCGGACCAGAAATGTTGCATGTTAAGAATATCCCCTAGAAAGAACTCCCAGCTTTTGATAGGTTGGAGAGAATAAAGAAGTTAAATTAGTATTAACGCTATAGTAACAAACTTTCCCGAAATTATTAAGGAATTCCTGAACCCTCTACCGAAAAACGACTACTCAGTTCTAGATACTCATTTGTTTTTATCTTGTTGGCTGGGCTGGGTTTTAGATAAGAGTTTGGCAAGTATGAGGGATTTAATTTTTGCGGCTGAACAGACGAGGTTTTCAAGTAGGTAGGGGCACAACGCGTTCGCCCCTACTTCCGTGACCCATCAATCTTTGAGAAGCTTTTACAGGAACGGATTCAGTCCTTAAAGAAACGAAAAGGGGCAAAAAAAGCTCGGAGTTTATTTCCTTTAGACTCTACAGCGATCGCGTTAACGACCAAACGAATGTGGTGTCAATGGTACCACCAAGTGAAACTTTTTGCCGGACAGAATGACTGGTTTAACTCCGTAGAGGGAATTGAGAGTCGTTTTGGACAAGGACATGATAATAAGTATGGACAAGCCACGATTGACCAAACGCCTGAAAACAGCGTCGGTATGATGGATCGAGGTTTTGCATCTAAAGAAAGAATTCGTCAATTACAACAAAAAAGATCGGTATTTTGTTTTAACAACAAACAAAAACTTAACTTTAGAAATTCTAGGAGACAGCCATTTTTTATTAGGGGATCGCAACAATGTAGAAACGAGGACAGAATTTCGTTTAGCAACCAACCTACCAATCGAGGAAGTAACAAATGAAGAAATCAGAGAAATTTACCGGCAAAGATGGCAAATTGCATTATTATAGAAATTTTAAAAAATGCATCTAAAGTTGGACCGATTGATAAGCAAAATCCTCGTGGAATCCACATCCAAATCTATAGTTATTTGATTGTTTATTTCTTCTTCCTTTAAGAAGTTAAAATCCCTTCAAGATTTGGTAAAAGGATACTCGATAAATTGCGATATTTGCAATCCCAAGTATGTCAAAAAATTAGTTACATGCATTGGCCCCGCCAACTAACTTATCCTTGGTAAGGGCGGGCAACATAGAAGTTTTAGTTTAAAAATTATTTTAAAAAAATTTTATTATACTATTTCTGAGAAACAACGATGGTATGGGATTTTCCAATTGCCCTAGCAGGGGGAATCGTGCGTTGCGCCCCTACAAATATGAGGGATATTTCCAGCAACCAAAAAAAACCGCCCTACATGCGACAAATAGGGCGGTTTTAATAAAAATTTGAGCGTAAAATTGATGGAATGAATGGAGGAATCAAAACCGATCGCTCCACTAAGAAGAAGCACTTACCGCAGCTGGTTGTAGGAGGCTCACCAAATGCCCATCTGGGGTACGTACGGCAGCCACTTTCCCAAAAGAAGGTTCCCGTACATCTCCCTCTACATAGGCACCTTGGGATTCTAAGGTTTGGATGGCCGCATAAATATCATCGACGCGGAAACTGAGAATAGGAGAATTGCTTGGTTGAGATTGTTCCCGCGCGGCATGCAAGGCGATTGTGGTCCCATCGGCATCTAATTCCGCCCATGCCGAGCTGGTGGTTTTGACTTCCAGCCCCAATCCTTCGCTATAAAATTTAGCTGCGGCTTCCACATCGGGAACCATAAGCATAACGTGTTTGAATTGAGCGGCCATTTGATATCTACTCCTAGAAACAAGCCAACTTTTTCCAGTGTAACGCTATTTTTTGGGCGTGGGCGTATGAGGGACGGAAAGGCACCTCCGAGTGGAGAAATTTCGTTCAGATATCACCGAAGAGCATTTCCCTAAAATTTTTCAAGAGATCGTCGTAGTGTTTTTGTATGAGGGCTTTGCGAAGCGCCCCTAGTAGGGAACTTAAGAAATTTTAGGCAATCGTTGTTTTTTAGAAATGGTATTACCTTTTCTTCTCTTTCTTTTTCGCTTTCCTCTTCTGCGATAGTACGGATGACACGAACAACCAAAATTGGCTACATTGAGGTGGTATGGCTCATGATTTTTCTATTGAACTTCTAGGGTCTATGTTTTTTATTTTGTGGTATCTTGGCTTTATTTAGGTTGATGGGGTGGTTTCGATGGGATTGTATGAGGGGAAACGCCCCATCGCCGCGTGGAAGCAAGCCATGCTATTTTGGTTCTTCCGAGAAAAGACGGGAGCTTGAAAGCCCTGCTTCGTTCCCAGCAGGGATGAAAGAAGCTATTAACGACCGGGAAATTGTTAACAATATGTCACCTGTTTCTGGGGAAACTTGGTATTCAGCATACGTAATGCCATTGCTACGTTTTTATAAAGGGTTGCATCCCCGTCGTATTGCCGTGTTGCTCGCCATGGGAGCGACGGTTCTCGGTGTGAGTGCTGTTGCTTTTACCAGCTATCGCATGGTGCGGGGACTTTTTTTGCATAATTTTAAGGAAAATACGCGCTTGCAGGTAAAGCAGGGAGTAACGCAAATCAATGACTGGTTTGCCGCTCACCAAGTCCAATTGGAAGCGATCGCGAATTCTCCTACCTTACGCACCATGGACATCGGGAAAATTCAACCGTACTTACAAGATGAAACGACTCGCTTGAAGAATTTTTATTCCCTTGCGTTTATTGCTGCCAACGATCGCTCCTATACCACCAACGGAGAAATCAACTTAGACCAACTGCGCGATCGCGATTATTTCCAAAAAGCCATGGCTGGAAAGCTAGCGATGGGCAAACCCCACTTCAACCGCGATCGCTATTCCGTCACTGCCAGCCTCGCGGTTCCCGTATGGCCGAACTCACCAAATCAATCCAGCAGACAACCAATGGGAGTTTTAGTGGGTGAAGTATCCCTCAACGAAATTGCCTACATCGTCAGCACTCTCCACTACGGCAACGGCAGCTATTCCCTAGCCATCGATAGCACCGGGCAACCCCTGATTTACTCCCGCTACGCCACCAAAGTAGCCACCTCCGCAGCCACCAACGAACCCAACCCCACCCTTCCCTCCAATGTCGTCCGCAAGCCTACCCCCGAACTGCTGCAAATTTCCGACAAAATTGCCAAGCAATCAGCGATCGAGGAAACCATCCCCATGGCTTTGGGCAGCGATGCGGTTTACGTTAGCCGCTGGTCCATCGACAACCGCAGCTGGTCGGTGGTTTTGGTGGTTCCCAAACAGCACATGCAAACCCAACTAGAACCGCTCAATTTGCTGGCGACAGTGATGAGCGTTTTGCTGGGATTGACCGCCATCGTTGCCCAAAGCCAGTGGTCGTTGCTAGAAAGTTTTTCCGGACGCGCCCAGCAGGAAGCATTGTTAAACCGCCTCACCGGCAAGATTCGCGCTTCTTTAGAACTGGAAGAAATTTTGCCTACCACCGTAGAAGAAGTGGGCAAGTTGCTAGGGTTGGAACGGGCAGCTTTTGGTTGGTACGACCCCATTGCCCAGGTTTTGGATATTAAATGGGAATACAAACAACCCGACTTGCGATCGCAGGTGGGGCGTTTTTCTTTTCAACCCCTATCTGCCTTTTCGGAAAAACTGGACCAAGGAGAAGCGGTGGTCCACCAAACCCGCCTGTCCATTAATTTACCTTTGGTCAGCCCCGCCGATGGCGTTAGCGTTAGCAACTCCCAATGGCAAAACGCTTCCGAGTTGCCCTCCAGCCAGTCGCCGCCGGACTACGACCAACCCATGTCGCTGCCTTTGGACAATTCCCGGTACATGACTGTTCCCGTACGCACTCAGGGGGAACCGGTGGGCTATTTAATTTGCACCCACGTCAACCGCTGGCTGTGGCGTACCGAAGACCGGGAACTGCTGCAATCGATTGCCGACCAACTGGCGATCGCAATTCAACAAGCCACCCTCTACCAACAATTAGAAGACGCCAACCAGGAACTACACCGGCTGGCATCCATCGATTCTCTAACCCAAGTGTTCAACCGCCGCAGCTTCGACGAGCGCATCAATCAGGAACTGTGGCGGCTGGTGCGGGAAAAAGCCCCTCTATCGCTCATTTTAATTGATATCGACCGATTCAAAGCCTACAACGATACCTACGGCCATCCCACCGGCGATACCTGCTTGCAAAAAGTCGCCCAAGCCATTAACAAAGCAGTTCAACGTCCTGCGGATTTGGTGGCACGTTACGGCGGTGAAGAGTTTGGGGTTCTATTGCCCCATACAGACGCTGAAGGGGCCGTGGTGGTAGCGGAACGCGTTCGTTCGGAAGTGCGGCATTTGCAAATCGAGCATGTTAAATCCCCCATCGACCAACGCCTAACTGTTAGCATCGGCGTCGCCACCATCATTCCCAAATTGGAATCGACCGCCGAATCCCTCATCCAGCAAGCAGATTGGGCGTTGTACGAGGCTAAAAACGCCGGACGCGATCGCGTGCAAACCTACCACGACGCCTCCCAAAAGCAGTCAGACAACCACCACGATCCCAACAGTAGGGGCACAACGGGTTGCACCCCTTCCTCCCCCAAAACCTCTTCGGGTTCTGATTCCCAGCCAAATTAAAACTCGCCCTTGCCGCGGCGCTGGCTGATAATAGTCCAAACCACCACTGGCGCACCGATAAGAGCCGTTACCGAGTTGAGGGGTAAAATTGTCTGGCTTCCTGGTAGAGAGGCGATCGCACTGGCCACCAGCGCCAAAATCCCTCCCAACAGAGCCGTTGCCGGGAGCAACACCCGCCGGTCCAAGGTTTGCAGCCACGCCCGACTGAGGTGAGGAACGGCAATTCCCAAAAAAGCAATGGGACCGCAAAAGGCTGTTGTCACCCCAGCCAGCAAAGAAGCATTGGCCACCACCCAAAAACGGGCGACCTTCACCGAAACCCCCAACCCCTGGGCGCGCTGCTCTCCCAACAGCAACAAATTTAAAATTTTCGACAGCAAGTGTGCCCCCAACAAACTCACCAAAACCACCGGCAAGAAGACGCGCATTTGCAGCCAACTAACACCACCAAAACTCCCAAAGGTCCAAGTGAGATAAGCTTGTACCTGTTCGGTGGGACTGAAATGCAGCAAAATGGTGACCGCTGCGTTGGTGATGTACCCAAACATCAATCCCAACAGCAACAAGGTGGTACTGCTGCGAATCCACTGCGCCACCGCGATCGCCAAACTCAACACCAGCGACGCCCCCACACTGGCAGCAACCACGGAACCCAAATTCCCCAGCCATCCCCACTGACTGGCGGTACGACCAGCAAGCAACACCACCAACGCCACCCCCAAACTGGCACCGGCGTTGATACCCAACACAAACGGACCGGCTAGGGGATTGCGAAACAAGGTCTGCATTTGCAAGCCACTCACCGCTAGAGAAGCACCGGCTAGGGTGGCGGTAAGGGTTTCGGGAAGGCGAAATTGGAACACAATGGTTTGCCAGCTGGCCGATTCGGTATCTTGGCCGAGCAAAATCCGCGCGATCGCTGCTGGAGGGATATCTGCCGAACCAATGGTCAAATTCCACCCCATAGCCACCAGCAACACCAGCAGCAAAATCGGAATAGACCAGCGCGAAACCAACCGAAAACGCCGCACCAGTTTCATGGGGTAGTGGGGGCAAATTCTGCTTCTGCGGGCAATTCGACCCGATGTATTTCCGTGGCGTACCCACCGTCGCTATACAAGGAAAACAGGCGGAATCCCGGCATTTGACTTTCTGGGTCGGTATGTTTGGTTTCGTCAAACACTTGCATAAATGTAGAAGGGGTGGTATAGCAATGAAAATCTTGGTAAGAACAATCGCTGCTCATATGCACGTGACCGCAAGTTACCCAACGCACTTGTGGATGGTTCGCTAAAAGGGTGAGAAACTCATGGGCATTTTGCAGGGCAATCCGGTCCAACCAATCGATGCCCATGGGGAGAGGATGGTGGTGCACTGCAACCGCAGTAGGCTGGTGGGGATGGGTTTGCAATTCCCGTTGCAACCAAGCCAGCTCCCCTGCAAAAATATATCCTTCTCCCCATTCCGCTGTCGGTAAGATGGAGTTGACCAGCAACAGCCGCCAACTCCCCAGGGAAATAGCTTTTTCGGCACGAATCGGCGGCGAAGACAACACCTCAGTTGCCACTTGCAAATCGTCGTGATTGCCACCTACCCAAGCTACGGGAATGTGGTGCGGGACCAGCAAATCCCGCAAATGCTGGTAGGCTGCCGCCTCGCCGCTATCGGCCAAATCGCCTGTGAGCAGCAATAAATCGGGTTGAGTGGCTGCAGCTGGTTGCAGAACCGCTTGCAGGGAGTACCAGGGGGCAATTCCCCGCAAAAAGCGATCGCGCTGGGGAAGCAAATGGGTATCGGTAAGCTGAGCGATGGTAACAGTCAATTGGACGAACCTTTCTATGGCGATTGCAACTCAATTTTCTGATAGTACACCAGCTCGTGCTCCGGTAGAAGTTCTGGATGTAAGATTTTGATCAAATCCGCCAGGACCACATCGGGATTGGAAATGCCACTTTCCCAATAATCATTGCCGCCGTATTCGTTCAAACGGGCATTGTTGACATAAACGCGTCCGTTTTGAAACGCTTGAAACTGCGCGTAGCGTTCGTCATCTGCCAGAACATCTTCGGTAGAAAACCAACTTTGAGCCCCATTGAGCCAAATATTAGCATCTACAGCCCGTTCGTAAACCGTTTCTAGCTCTAGTGGAATGCTGCTGGTGGCATCCGTATCGGACCAGGGATAGCTGGCACCGGCATCTTGCAAATACTGAGCCATGTAGCTGTTGCCCCCAGGAACGTGCCAAGTCCCTTTCCAACTGTGACCCACCAGTACTTGCGGTTTTTGGTCGCTTTCCTTGGCAACGGCGGCTAGCTGTTTGTACTCGCGGGCAATGCTAGAAAAGGTCCGATTGGCAATTTTTTCTCGGTTGAAAAATAAGGCAGTGAATTTTAACCACTCCGCTCTGGCAAGGGGGGAATTGCTGAGGTATTCGGCATTGAGAACGACAGGGAGACCGGCTTTCATAAGTTGGTTGTGGCTATCCATTTGTGGGTCACCCAAGCTAAAAGTCATGACCAAATCTGGATCGAGGGTGAGCAACTGTTCCACATCCACTTGAGCGTTGCGACCTACTTCTTTGATAGTGCCCGCATCAATTTTTTGGCGCACTTCTGGGGTGTTAACATGCCGGAAATTGCTGACCGCCAGCAAGCGATCGAGAACGCCGAGCTTTTTTAAGTGGGGCAAATGGGTGGTGGAAAGGGCAACGACAGTTTCGGCAGGTACGGAAATGACTTGTGCTTGTTCGTATCCTGCAGGAATGGGAGTACCGCATTGTACCAAAACATATTGAAAGCTGCGATCGGCATCAGCCCAAGGTTGTTTTACCGTGACCACTTTGTAATGTTGGTGGTATTCAACTTGAAAACCATCGGCATATTGTAACTCGATCTTTTCGGGAAAGTAATCTCGGTTGGGGTCGTAGGCGACTGGATTGGCACAATTGGCAGCGGTTGCTTGTTGGGAAGGGGCTTCGTTCGTACAAGCCGATACCAATCCCAAAACCGCCACAATGGTTAGGATGCTTGCTGGTTTGGGCAAAACGCGATCGCGGTTCGGACTCATTTTTAAAATCTCAGACCTCCTCTTGTTCAATACCAGTAAAATCAAGGTTAACTCAAATTGGTCTTTCAAGAAAGATAGCTAGTCGGCATGGGTGACAAGCTCCCAAATTTTGATAAAAAGTTACATTCTTCTCAAGGTTTTTCCTACGTCGTTGCGAGAATTGCAGCAGATAAGCAGAAAAATTTCTTATGCATAGGGCCTTGTTTGCCAGTGCTAGCTCTAAGTAGATACGATTCCCAAATCAAGGAAAACGAGCCCACAGGATCGGCCATCCAACTTGTCGATAAAACAGTTTGATTATGGATACACTCGCATTTGCCTTAACCCATTCCTACTGCGCCTACGAGGACAACCATCCCGCAACCGCCCCATACCTGCGGTGCCTCCCACAGCTGTTACCCAGTTCCGGCTGGCTTCATTGTACAGCACTGCTTGTAGCCGTAGCGATCGCGCATATCCCCACCTCCAGCCTTGCCATCGTCCGCAGCGGCGACACGGGAGAACCCGTGCAAAACATCCAATCCACCCTCATCGAAAACGGCTACCAAGCCGGCGAAATAGATGGCATGTTCGGACCGCAAACCCGCGCTGCCGTCAGAGATTTCCAACAAGACAACCAACTGCTAGCCGACGGTCGGGTAGGACCGGAAACCGCAGCTGTCATGGGCCTAGCCAACGCCAATGACGCTAACAGTCCCTACGCCATCAACCAAACCCCACCATCCAACACCAACCAAACCACCAACCTGCAAGTCACCACCAAAAGCCGTCCCCTCAACGTTCGTTCCGGTCCTGGCACCGAATATTCAGTTGTTGGCACCTTATCCCAAGGCAGCGTCATAGAAGGCACCAACAACCGCAGGGGCAACTGGCAGCAACTCGCAAACGGCAATTGGGTATCCCAACGTTGGGTCACCGCCGTCAACCAACAGCCAGACACCACCAACACCCCAGCCACCAGGAATTGGCGCGTCAACACCAACGGCAGTCCCCTCAACGTCCGTAACCGTCCCAGCCTCAACGCCCCGGTTATCAATACCCTAGCCAACGGTACCGTGGTTTCCGGGCAAGAACAAAACGGCTGGATTGCCCTGTCGAACGGTGGATGGATTGCCGCTCGTTGGACCACTGCCAGCAACACCTACCCCACCACCCCTGACAACACCATCCAAGTCAATACCAATGGCACTCGCCTGAACGTACGTTCAGGTCCTGGTATAAACTATCCGATTGTCGGCAGCTTGTCCCCAAATGCCACCGCTCGTTCCAATGGAGTGCGTACTGGCAATTGGACACAGCTCGACAGTGGAAATTGGGTGGCTAGCCAATGGATTCGCCAGTAGGGGAACTTCGCGAAGCTCCCCTATTCCCGCAAATTAAGCAGCCAGCCTAGTGGTCCGTTTTCCCTTCGATACAATACAATCGAAAGGGATTTTTTTTGGCTTCCCTCCCGATCGAATGGAAAGGATATCCTATGCCCAAATGGAAACTCGTAACCGAATTTACATTTGACAGCGCTCATTACATTAAAGATTACGACGGTCCCTGCGGTCGCTTGCACGGTCATACCTACAAGGTGCAAATTGAGGCGACCTCTACTTCCCTGCATGCTTCTGAATATACACCTCATGAAGTAATGGTGGCTGATTTTAAAAGCTTGCGCTGGGCAAAAAAAGATGTCACCAAGGGAGGATTGGACCACGGGGTGTTAAATGATATCTTGCCCCCGGAGTACGAGACCACGGCGGAAATGATTGCCAAGTATATTTACGATGAAACCAAGCAAAAAGTACCGGAAGGGGTGGCCTTAAAAGTACGGGTGTCGGAGACCCCGAACTCCTGGGTGGAGTACGAAGACTGATATCACTGATGTCTTGTGCGAAATTGAGTGAATTATGAGTGCATCCGTCCTTGTGAATTTGCGAGAAGCCTTTTTGCAGGCACCGGGATTTCCCGAGAGCAGTGTCAAAAATACCTCGGGCAATTGGTGCAAGTATATAGAAAGTCTGGACAAAACCCAAACCGATGGCTATTCCATTGAAGGACCGTTTGTCAATCAAATCGACCAGCTGTGCTACCAGAGCAGTGGCTTGTACCTGTTTTGCGAGAAAAAAGGGGGCAAGAAAAACCAGCAACAGCGTTTGTATACGTTATTTCGCCTGGAAGCCAATGGTGAGGTGGTGGTATTAACGGAACTTAGAAGCGCGAGCAAGGATTGGGCGGTGCAGCTTTGGCCTTATATTGAGGTGTATTTTGACCAAGCGCAAGGCAAAACCGAACAACTTCGCCAGGAATTGCTCTCGGAAATTGAGTCGTTGGAGTTCCGGTTGCAGCAGTGCCGGATGAAGCTGGCTGCTTTGGATAGCCAGTTTCTAGAAGAATCGCTCCCAAGCAATGGTGATAGCAGTTGAAGGGGGGCAGGGAAATTTTTATTTTTTTTTGATGGTTTCTCAGAGGTTTTTCAGCTACGGCATTTATCTTGTAAGTGGTTGCTGATAACTAGCTATCAAAATTTCGCTACTTGCCGGGTGGTTTTGAGAAAATTGGATGGTCATGGAAATCCGGTAGTTGGTTTGTAATTGACAATTGTTTTTTGTGGGGGGTTCATGAAATTTGCGATCGCTCCTTCTCCCGCGTCTGCGTTGGCGCGTACCGTACCCATCTTGGTAGCGGCAGCGGTGGCTTTGGTTGGCTGTCGCTCTTCCTTTTCCCAGGAGGATCCCAACGTGAAAGCTGCCATGGAAGCCGTGCAGAACTTGGAAACCTATGTGGACTCCGACGACAGCTTGGAAAATTATCCAGATATGGTTGCCGATGCCCGTTCGGCTTTGCATCAAATCCCAGAAGCCGCAGCACCTGAGGTGAAAGCTTTGCTACAAGATTCGTTATACGCCTATAAAATGGCGCTGGCTTATCAAGGCTGCGATTTTGAGACCGAAGATTTGTGGAGATGGCGCTGTCGGGGAAATTTACTGCGTTTGACCTCAGAACGATTCCCGGTCGTGGAAGAGTATGTGGACAAGCACAAAAACCCCAACAACGGTTCTTCCCAAAGTTTTCGTCTGGATAAAACCCAATTCATCGAGTTTCTCTGGCAGGTAGCCGCCGACAAGCGAGCCGAAGCCCAAGAAATTTGGGAGTCCTAGCTTTTTATCGGAGACCCCTACCCAGACAGTGCGGTTTTCCCTATCCATGATTGAGGAAGATGGGGCCAATCAGGCTCTTGATCGTAGCGCCACCATAGAGATAGTATTAGGGTGAACCAGTTCCTTACGGGGATATCGGTGCTTGGAAAAACCGCCGTGCTAGGCGATTGGCTAGTTGGAGGGGGTTTTCCAGCCAGACAAAAATTGCCGCTATGGTTTCTTAAGGTTTTCTTTGGGAACGTCCCGGTTAGCTGGTAATATCGTAAAGAGGTTCGGTCCAACTTTCTCCGACTGCCCGCTAGGTGGTCAGCGGACCACTGGGCAACAGCGGAGAGAAATTGCTAGCCCAAGTTAGCAAGTCTGGGACAGTTCATCAAGATTACCAGTTAGTTGTCCACCCTGGAAAGCAACAAC
Organism: Geitlerinema sp. PCC 9228; assembly: GCF_001870905.1. Classification (NCBI taxonomy): domain Bacteria; kingdom Bacillati; phylum Cyanobacteriota; class Cyanophyceae; order Geitlerinematales; family Geitlerinemataceae; genus Geitlerinema; species Geitlerinema sp. PCC 9228. Next base: position 13,866 of record NZ_LNDC01000020.1, on the reverse strand, counting down.
TTTATCTATTGCAGCTTTATTGAAATTTATTGCAATAGGTTTTCTAGAGCAGCGTCCAGGAAGTAAGGAACGAAAGTAAAGAGGGATCGCCATGATGAGTAAGTACGCAGAGGAACTAAGAAATACGGCCAAAGCAATGGTTGCTGAAGGGAAAGGCATCCTAGCGATGGATGAAAGCAACCGTACCTGTAACAAGCGCTTTGATAAGGTAGGAGTTCCCACTACCGAAGAAATGCGTCGCTCCTATCGGGAGTTAATTCTAACAACACCCAATTTAAGCAATTATATTAGCGGTGCCATCCTCTACGACGAAACCATCCGTCAGGCTACCAAAGATGGGGTTCCATTCACCCAAGTGATGAAAGACAACGGAATCATCATCGGTATCAAGGTGGATACCGGTGCCAAAGACCTCGCCGGTCATCCTGGCGAAAAAGTAACGGAAGGTCTCGACGGTCTGCGCGATCGCATTGCCGAGTACTATGAAATGGGTGCTCGCTTTGCCAAGTGGCGTGCTGTGATTACCATTGGCGAAAACATTCCCAGCAACGCCTGCATCGAAGCCAACGCCCATGCCTTGGCTCGCTACGCTGCCCTGTGCCAAGAAGGCGGCTTGGTACCCATCGTAGAACCCGAAGTTCTCATCGATGGCGACCACACCATCGAGCGTTCTTACGAAGTCACCAACCAAACCCTACATACGGTATTCGACCAGCTATACCGTCAGGACATTGCTTTCGACCAAATGATCCTGAAGCCCAGCATGTCCATTGCTGGCAAGCAGTGCCCGCAACAATCCAGCGTTGAGGAAGTAGCCGACGCCACCGTCGAGTGCCTGCGCAACAACGTACCTGCCAGCGTACCTGGTGTTGCGTTCCTCTCTGGCGGTCAAACCAACGAACAAGCTGCCCAGCACTTGAACATCATGAACGCCAAGTACGCTCAAGAGTGCCCTTGGCGCATCACCTTCTCCTACGCCCGTGCTATCCAACAATCCGCTCTGGAACATTGGCGCGGCGACAATTCCAAAGTAGAAGAAGCTCAAAAACTGCTGCTGCACCGTGCCAAAATGAACAGTGCTGCCAGCCAAGGTAAGTACAGCTTGGACATGGAAAAAGAAGCGGTGGCTGTATAGGAACCAGCACCTCCATCGCTAGTGAAAAATTTGTCCGCTGTTTGTAAATCTCCCCTGCAGAATTCCCTGTAGGGGGGGTTTTCATATAAAACGATAGGGGGAATCCGTAGCGTCAAATGTCGGGTTTTGACAGTCCTCGTCCCATTTCTAAAAAACAATGATTTTAAGAAATCTTTCAATTTTTCTGGCAGGGGCACTTTGCGAGGCACCCCTACAAAAATTCCCAACGAACCATTGCAAATTTTTTAGAAAATAGGATTAGTTGTTGAGGTTCATGCACTCTCGCAACCAAGCATCGAGTAGCGGTCGTTGTCGCCGCCCGGCTAGTTGTTGGGTGTAGAGAGTTTGGGGTCGAATATCCACAGCACCGTCGTTGTGGGTAACGGAAAAGGCACGACTGGCCCCAATAGAACGGTCGTCGCCCCCCAAGACAGCGACAACTTTGATATCCAGACCCGTAATATGCTGGGCATCGTGGGGTTTGACGGATTTACCAGCGAGATTGGCTGCTTCTGCCGTTCCCGGAGCAATGTTTTGTAGCAAATCGCCGTAGGTTCCCAGCAACAGGAAACTGCCAGGAGAAAGCGGTCCTTGTTTGAGCAGGGATTGTACTTCGCGCAACGAGTATTGGTCGGCAGAAACCGGATAGTAGTCGGAAACGCGCCGAGTATAGCTACCGTCGGTGGTATGCACGACTACCAAAACACCGATAATGTGGATGGTTTCTTGGGACATGTTGATGAGCAAGCAAGCCGAGTCAAACCCTTGCCCTGGGGCGTGGTGGATAATAATCCGGGGGCGACGTCGGCGGGTATAGTCTCGGTAAAACAATTGGGCATATAGGACCCAAACCAGCAATATGCCAAGGTTTGCAAAGACCGAAAGGATGCTGCCATATTCTTTGAACCAAGCGATCGCAGAATTCATTCAGAATGAGAACAGAAAAATCTAATTGATTGAGGCTCCGCAATGATTCTAGCGAAAGGTTTGGGCAATTGGGGATAAAATTTCGTGCAAATTAGCCACTGCCCCCACCACCACAATCGCCGGTGCCTCAAATCCCGTCTCCGACATTTGGCCGACCACGGCATCGAGGGTACTAAACAGCTCTTCATTCGCCGGTGTGGTTCCCCAGCGAATGGCAGCGACGGGGGTCGTACCGCTTAACCCGCCCGCTTTTAATTCCGATACAATGTGGGGTAAGTTGCGCACGCCCATGTAAATAACAATCGTTTCCGATGCTGCCGCCAGTGCCCGCCAGTTGACTCGGGGTTTGTATTTGCCAGCGGCTTCGTGACCGGTGACAAAGGTAACGGAAGAACTATAGGCGCGATGGGTGACTGGAATACCAGCATAGGCAGGGGCAGCCACCCCAGCGGTGACACCGGGTACTACTTCGACAGGAATGCCCGCTTCCAGCAAATCTTGCATTTCTTCGCCACCGCGGCCGAAGACAAAGGGATCGCCCCCTTTCAGGCGTACCACCACAGCATGTTCTCTGGCTTTGGCAATTAAAAGGCGGGTGGTTTCTTCTTGCAGCAAAGAATGCCTGCCGCGACGCTTGCCAGCATGGATCGTTTCGGCTTGGGGGTTGATGGCCGCCAAAATTTCCGAACTCACCAAGGCGTCGTGGACCACCACATCGGCCATTTCTAGCAAAGCTTTGCCTTTGAGGGTAAACAAACCCGGATCGCCGGGACCCGCCCCGACTAAATAGACTTTCCCTACTGGCATATCTGGATCGATTTTGTATTGCTTCTCGCTCATGGTCGCGCTCGATAATGTATAGCCAATCCTTTGCTGCAACGAACAAGGATGGCGTTGGTTCCATCGATTAATACTCAGAATTGTTTATTGTACCAGCTGCCAGCACTTCGTCCAACAAACGCACGAACTCGTCTCGTACGCCCAACGGCGGGGTCAGAAAACACGCTACTTGGCGGCTGGCTTGCAGTTGCTGGATTTGTTCGCCAATGGCATCGGTCAAACCGCCGGGAAACAGAAAATAGGGCAAAACACCAATACGCCGGTACCCAGATGCGATCGCGGTATCGATGCGTTCCGCAATATAGGGGGAAACGGACCAATAGGCACAAAAAACTTCTTGCTGGGTCATTTCCGCCAACCGGGTTGCCGTACGTTCCACCGGCTGGTTGCCATGGCAGCGTCGGGTTCCGTGGGAAACCAACATCCAAGCATCCGCCTTTTGTTCGGACATGGCTTGGGCAAGGGGAACCGTCAGCGGCGAATAGGCACCAATATAGGTCAGCAGTTGCAAGCTCACCGTTGCCGGTAGCATCTGTCTGGCTTGTTCCACTTCCTCAGGGATGTCTTCGCGCACGTGGACCCCTTCCAGCAGGAACAAAGGTAAAATGCGAATTGTATGCTGGGCATTTTCTTCTTGCTGCAACAATTTTTTCCCCAGCCGATAAATTTCCCCATGCAAAGGCTGCGGACCACACTCCAACGGCGCGCAAGCCACTTGGGGCGCTGCGGCCGAGTGGGCCGTTAAGCAACGCATGCCATCAGCACCAGCCGTATCGACCGTTAAAGTCGCAGCCTGGCGGTGGGCAGCAGAATAGGGCGAGGATATCCGCGCCGCTAACCGATGTACCAAATGGGTGACGGCCTGTTGCGGTCTGGGGTCGCGACTACCGTGGAAAACGAGCAAATAGGCTACAGACAAGGGACAATCCGGGGAGACAGCAGAAAGTTATCGTATAGGGTAACAAAAGTATAACGACTTCTCAAAAAATTCACAAAATGCAACAATCTCCCCCACCTATCCAGCTGGCTAGGGGGCAGATGTGGTCAAATCCACCCATTCCGTCACTTGTCGGAACAGACCGCGCCATCCCGGGCGTTGGGTGTGGGGGTCGCCGGTCCCCAACCAAGTTAACCCCAAAAAGACGGCGCTGGCTACCAAAAAAGCGATCGCGGAGCGTTTGGCCAGCACAAAATCCCGCACAATTCGAGCCACGGGATGGCTTTGGCGGCGTAGCATTTGACCCACAGCTATTTGCTGCAGGGTAAACGGGTCGCGAACGTAATGTCCGCTCCAACTAACCACCAAACGAGAGCGGCAATGGGGACAGGTAAACAATCCCATCACCAAACCACTGGCAGGAACTCGGGTGGTATGGTGGCAGACCGGACAGATAATCGAGTGACTATCGAAAATGTGAGCGTTCATGGATTTTTCGCTATGCTGGAAAGGCTAACTGGAAAACCAATCAGAAGCTGGCAAGCAAAACAGTCCAACCGAAAACGCCAACGGCAAGCCTACAAGCATCGCCAACGGCGATCGAGACGAGCGACAAGATGCTTCTAATTCCAGTCTATCCCGCTTGGTTTGGTTCGTCTTGCCAACTTGCTAGCAACTTGCTGGGGACTACGATCCAATTGGCAACAATTAAAACACCTGAAATTGTCGCGATCGCAACTGTTCCAGGCGATTTTTACAAGTCAAGTTATAGTGCAAAGGGGTAATCGTAATATAATTTTTCTGAATCGCTTCCACATCAGCCGGCAAATCTTCTGGCAAATCCTTCGCGATCGCATCAGCCCCTTCTTCCACCACTTCCCCAGCAATCCAGTAATAGGTTTTCCCCCGAGGATCCACCCGTTTTTCAAACACATCCACGTAGCGGCGTACCCCCTGACGCGCCCACACCACGCCAGCAAACTCTGCCGCTGGCACCGGTGGCACATTCACATTTAACAACGTCCCCACCGGCAGGGCCTGCGACTGCAAATCCGCCACCAATTTACACGCAAATTGCGCCGCTGGTTGAAAATCTTGACTGGTATAGCTCGCCAAACTCATGGCAATACTGGAAATCCCTTCAATACTTCCTTCCATCGCCGCCGACACCGTACCCGAATACAAAATATCCGTTCCCAAATTTTGCCCTTGGTTAATCCCCGACAGCACCAACTGCGGCGGTTGCGACACCAAAGCATCCAAAGCCAACTTAATGCAGTCGGCAGGTGTTCCCGAACAAGACCACGCCTGAATGCCTTCCCGAAATCCAGAGGTCACCGCTTGCGCACGAATGGGTTGGTGCAGCGTCAAACTGTGCCCCGTTGCCGAACGCTCCCGGTCGGGGCAAACTACGGTGATATCGTGACCTGCCTCTGCCAAAGCTTCTGCCAGGGCGTGGACGCCCACCGCATGAATGCCGTCGTCGTTACCAATTAATATCCTCATGAAATTGAACTCCAAACCCTCCAGCGATGCCGCCAACCAACTATTGTCACACAAACGACTGGCGAAAAGAATTGAAAAAATTCTGTATGCACTGAAGCAATCCATCCTTTATCCTGAATGAAGAGCGAAACAACCAACCGGTGCATCTAGTCTATCCATTGCTGGGAATCGATGCGATCGATTTGATTGGGAACCACAAGCTTGCTAACTGACGGGAATCAGCCATGAACGCAACCACCCACCCGACGCAACTGCGAGAAATCGGACAGCGCTTGCAACAGGATTTTCAAGCCGCCTTTCCCGAACCAACCCCCTTGCAAGTAGCCTGCGACATTCAAAAACAAACCTTTGTCGTTTTGGTGCAGCATCCCCCTGCGGAAAATGTACAGGTTCCTCAGGTATTCGGCAAGTTGGAGCAAAGCCTCAAGCAGCTGTACGCCGATATTTTTCCCCAAGGGCAGTTGCCCACCCGCGTGTACTTAGCTTTGCGCGTCCGTGGCCAAAAAAAGCCTTACGTAGCCCATCAGTTCGATCTGGACACTTCCCAGGCAGCCAGCACCTCTGCGGTAGAGCCACCAGAATCTGCAGAACATACCGCTCCTGCAGAGCCACCAGCAGCCAACCACCAACAGCATTTTTCTTCCTCCCCCAACAGCGCCCCGGAGTGGCACCAAGATGATTTGGAAAACATTGACAATCCCTTCGATATGGCACCGACGAAGCATTCCCGTTCCCGGGTTGCCTTGGGGTCTTCGAGTGCCAAAACGAGTACCAGCCAGAAACGCCGTTCCCCCGGGCGCTCGCAGCGCCGCACTTCTCGCAAATCCCCAACCGAGCTGTCACCGGGAACCCTGGTTAAAGCGATCGCCCTAGCAGGGGGCAGTTTGACCCTGATGGCTGGTCTCGCCTACGGTTTGAGTCGCCCTTGCGTTATTGGCAAATGTGTGGTATTGCAGGAAGCCCGTCAGTTCCAGGAGCAACTCCCCACTGGCCTCGCCAACGCCACTTCCGCCCAGGAAATTGTGGGCTGGCAGCAAAAACTGCAACAGCACCGGCAAAAGGTAGAGGCCATTCCCCCCTGGTCGCTGCAGCATAACCAAGCCCAAAATTGGTTGGCAGCCAACCAACAACTCACCCAGCCATTTGCCCAGTTGCGCGATGCCTTTCGCCAAGCCACCACCGCGGCCCAACTTTCGCAAAATCCCCCCCATGCGGTAGAACGCTGGCAGGAAGTGGCAAAAAATTGGGAAAATGCGATCGCGACCCTAGAAAACATCCCCCCAGAGGCCGCCGTAGCCAATTTTGCCTCGGAAAAACTCTCGGAATACCGCCGCCACCTGCGAGCCATTCGTGCCGAAATTCGCGCCGAACAAAAAGCCCAAGAAAAACTGGATGACGCCAGAGCCGCTGTTGCCACAGCCCAAACCCGTCAGGGCGTAGCCGGTTCCTGGGAGAGTTGGCAGCGGGTCTACAGCAACTGGCAGCGCGCGATCGAACGTCTGCAGGAAGTGCCCCAAGGTACCCACGCCTATCAAGAAGCCCAAAGTTTATTGGCGTCCTACCAGTCAGAACTCGGCCATGCAGAAAACCGCAAAAATGAGGAAGCCATGGCCGCAAAATTACACAGCCAAGCTGTCAATGCTGCTCAAAAAGCCAAAGAGTTAGAACGACAGGGGAATTGGTCGGAAGCCGTTGCTTCTTGGCGTCAAGCAATTCAAAGCACCCAACAGCTACAGCAACATGCTGGCTACGGCAGCAAAGCCCAAACCCTCGCCGCAACTTATCAGACAGAGCTGCAAGATGCCCAGAAACAGTTGCAAACCGCACAAGTGCTGCAACAGGCTCGCACGTCGCTGATGTCTATTTGCATGGGCACGCCGCAAATCTGCGAATATACGGCTACAGCCGATATGATTTCCGTGCGTTTGGCTAGCGAGTACGTGCAGCGGGTACGTACTACGGTAATGGAAGCCAATGCCAGCAAGCAACAGCAAATTCTATCTCAGGTAGACAACCATGTACGGGGTTTGCAAGCCGCTTTGGAAGGGGTCAGCGATGCGGTGGGAATTCCCATTGCGGTTTACGACCCCTTTGGGGGATTAATCGACACCTACCATCCCAACCAGCAACAACAATAGCCATTGCGAGGGGAGGGATTTGATGTCAGAGCCTAACTTGCCGACCCAACAAAGGCGAATTGGTTTGACCGGGGGCATCGCTACGGGGAAAACCACGGTTTCCGATTATTTGGCGAAAAAATACCAATTTCCGGTTTTGGATGCTGATGTTTATGCCCGCCTGGCTGTGGAAAAAGGGTCGCCGGTGTGGCAGGCTTTGGTGGAGCGATATGGCAACCAAATTTTGTGGGAAAATGGCACGTTGCACCGGAAAAAGCTGGGCGAAATTATTTTTGCTGACGAACGGGAACGTCGGTGGGTGGAAGCACAAATTCATCCCTACGTGCGATCGCGTTTTGTACAAGAATTATCCCATCAGGTAAATTCCGTAGTTTTGGTGGTTCCTTTGCTATTTGAAGCCAATTTTACAGATTTAGCTACCGAAATTTGGGTAATCTCATGTACGCACGACCAGCAAATTCAACGTTTGATGCAGCGGGATGGGTTAAGTCAGGAAGCAGCTACCTCTAGGGTGTCTGCCCAAATGCCTTTGTCAGAAAAAAAAGCACGTGCTGATGTGGTTTTGGAAAATTCCGATACCGAAGAAACCCTATGGCAACAGGTCGATCGGGCAGTGGAGCGGTGTTTGTAAGCCACTACAGCAAGTAATTGAAGGTTAATTTTGCCAAATCTTTGATTTTTCAGAATTTTTCATAAATTTCAACAATTTCGCTACATTTTACCCCTAATTAAACATAAAATTTTTGTGAAAATATCTCAGCTACAAGAACACTGTTTGCGGGCATAACCTACTGATAACCTGTTTGTGCTACATAGAAGAAGCATAGAACATCTATACAAATCTGGATGTATTTGTCTTAACAACCGTATTGGCGAAACAAGTTTTCATAATGAAACGACGTCATTTTCTTTGGTATAGTTTTCTGTTTCTGAGCGGCTGCGGTACCGCCGTTACCAACAATACCAACAACGCCAGCAACTCTTCAGCTTCTTCTAATGCGCAAAAACCCTTGCGATTTACTGTCACCGACGTACAAGGATTGGAAAACCTCAAGCAGCAATACGAACCATTTCGGCAAGCTTGGTCCCAAGTCCTGCAGCAACCTGTAGAATTTGTACCGGTAAACGGGTACACGGAAGCGGCGGCGGCTTTGCGTTTGGATCGAGTAGACATAGCTCTTTCCGGACCTTCCGAGTACGTTCTGATTCGCACGCGCACCGAAGCCACACCCATTGTTGCCATTACCCGACCCAACTATCATTCGGCGGTGGTGGTACCGGCGGAAAGTCCCATCCAATCCTTAGACGAGCTCAAAAATAAAGAAATTGCCATGCGAGAAATCGGATCCACCAGCGGCCATATTGGTCCTACGGGAATCCTGTTGGAAGCCGGACTTGACCCAAAAACCGATTATCAAGCTAAAATGTTGGGCGATCGCGGTAGTTTGGCTGCTTTGGCCAATCGAGAGGTGGATGCTTGGGCGGGTCCTTGGCTGGATTACCAACAGTTTTTGCAGCGAGAAAATATATCCGCCGACGATTATCGTATGGTCAAAAAAGGTCCGCCGTTGCCCAACGATGTATTTATGGCCAGCAGCTTTATGGATAAAAATACCATTGCCGATATTCGCGATCGCACCTTAGCCAACCAACAAAAACTCATTGACATCCTCGCTACCCGAGAAAAGAAATACGAACAATCCCAACTGGTGGCTGCCCAAGATACCGATTACGATCCCATTCGTAACGTCTATCGAGCCATCGGCCAGGGAGATTTCTTAAATTCTGAAGGTCAATCTTAACTCGTTTCCCCCGAACCCAACCTATCCTCTCTATTCAGGGATTGGCATCTACTTGACCCCTACGTGGAAAAGCATGGCGAACCGACCCAACAGATTTTCCTGGTTACAACCAAAGTAAAGATATCGTGGCTTTATTCAGACTGCAGCAAGCATCCAAACAAATCCAACGGCTGGTTTTCTTCGTAGAAAACCGCCTCAAAAACCTTTGGATTGCCCAAAAAATTGGTTACGGCTACATGGTAGCGATTTCCATTGCCGTTTTTGGGGTAACAGCCGGCTTGCTCGCTGGAGATTACTATCAAGAAAAAGCCAGGCAGCGTTTGGCAATAGCCAACCAACAAAAAGACTTGATTCGCGATTTAGAAAACGCCGTTTTGGCCATGCGCATGCACCCCCAGCGTTTGATGTCCGTGGTAGAAGATTCGGTGTGGTTTCACTACGAGCGATCGCATTTTTTAGCACAAGTATCCCAGGTAGAAGAAGAAATCCAACAATTTCAAAACTTTGTTCGCCAAAACCATACCCAATTGCAAACTTCCCAAGCGCAACTGCTCTCTTGGCTGCAAAATTACCAACAAGCAACCCAGAACTACCAAAATTTTATTGAATCCCTTTGGCAGCAGAGCAATTTACCCAACGTCCCTTCCTCACAAGTCAAACCAACCCAACAAAAAATATTAACCTCTCTCACCAGCAACCGTGCTGAAACCCTAGAAACACGCTTCGACAAACTTCTAGAACGTTTGGAACGCTTCAAGCAGCAAGCTGCTACCCAACAGCAACAAGCCAACCGCCACCTGGCAACCGCCGAAACCGTACGTTGGATCGTCGTTTTTTCCGGCATTGTCCTAGCCATGGCCATAGCGGCTACACTAGCATTAGTTACCAGTCAAGCGATCGCCCGGCCGGTGGTAGCAGTGACCCGTACTGCCCAAAGAGCCGTGCGCGAATCCAACTTTGACCTGCGTACCCCCGTCACCAGCAACGACGAAATTGGTTCTCTGGCTACTTCCCTAAACCAGTTAATTCAGTGGATTGGCGAATATACCCAAGAACTCAAAGACGCCAAAGAAGTAGCCGACGTTGCCAACGAAGCCAAAAGTCGATTCTTAGCCAATATGAGCCACGAATTGCGTACCCCCCTCAACGGCATTTTGGGGTACGCGCAAATGTTGCAACACCAACGCAATCTTACCGAAACCCAACAACACCATATAGAAATTATTCACACCTGCGGTTCCCATCTTTTAACGTTAATTAACGATATTCTCGATTTATCCAAAGTAGAAGCCGGTAAAATGGAACTACATCCAGAACCGGTGCGTTTGCCTGAATTCCTGCAAGGCGTCGCGGAAATTTGCAGCGTTAAAGCCGAACAAAAAGGTCTGATTTTTGCTTACCAACCGCAAACCGCATTACCCCATCAAGTAAAAATTGACGGCAAGCGACTGCGACAGGTTTTGCTCAATTTGCTTAGCAATGCCATTAAATTCACCGAACAAGGCGAAGTTACCTTACACGCTAGTGCGGCAGGAGTAGCCAACGCAGCTACCAACAAAACCAAACTTCGCTTTCAGGTGATGGATACCGGCATTGGCATGACGCCGGAACAACTGGAGAAAATCTTTGCTCCTTTCGAGCAAGTGGGTTCCAGTGCTAAAAAACAAGAAGGCACAGGATTGGGGTTGGCGATTAGTCAAAATTTCGTAAAAATGATGGGAGGAGAAATTACTGCTACCAGCAAACTGGGAAAGGGAACTACATTTGCTTTTGAAATTGAAGTTCCCCTGGTGGAAGCCGAACCAACCGGCGAATCGCAAAGCCAGCGGCAGGTGGTGGGGATTCGGGGCAATTGTCGGCGGATTTTGGTAGCAGATGATGCCTGGGAAAATCGTTCTTTTTTGGTAAACTTACTTCAGCCGTTAGGGTTTGAAGTATTTGAAGCAACCGACGGGCAAGAAGCTGTAGACCAGGCAAGGGAATATTTACCCCATTTGATTATTACTGATTTGGTTATGCCAGTTTTGGATGGTTTTGCGGCAATTCGCCAGTTCCGCCAGTATCCCCAACTAGCCAATACGGCCATTTTAGCCTCTTCTGCTAGTGCTTTTGCCCGCGATCGCGATCGTAGCCAAGCTTGTGGGGCCGATGATTTCATCGCCAAACCCATTGTCATTGACAGTTTGTTGGACAAAATGGCTTCCCTATTGCCCATTGAGTTTGTATTTGCAGAAACCACACCCAGGCAGGAACCGGCAGCGGCAACCACTCTTGTCGGTGACGAGCCAATGGTAGCGCCTCCTGCCTCAGAACTGGAAAAAATTTACGAACTCGCACGTCGTGGCAATCTAAAGGCAATCGCGAAACAAGCTGCTACCATTCAAGAAGAACACCCGCAAGCGGTTCGGTTTGCCCAACACGTCCAAAAACTTGCTGTGAAATTCCGAGAACGGGAATTGCTTCAGTTCATCTGCCAGTATCAAGAAAATAACCATGGATAGCAGCAACCATCCTGCTCAGGTCGTTTTGATTGTCGATGACTCTCCCACCAACCTAGAACTTTTATGCGATCTGCTTGATGATGTGGGCTATGAAGTTCTGGTGGCCCAGAATGGGGAAAGTGCGATTGAAAAAGTACGCTACACCAAACCCGATTTAATTTTATTGGATGTTCTGATGCCCGGCATCGATGGCTTTGAAACTTGCCGTCGCCTGCAAAATTTGCCGGAAGCGGGGGATATTCCGATTATTTTTATGACTGCGCTTTCCGATACGGCGAATAAGGTCAAAGGGTTGAATATTGGAGCGGTGGATTATATTACCAAACCATTTCAGCAAGAAGAAGTTTTGGCTCGCATTCAGCTTCATTTAAGAATGCGAACCCTCCATATGAGCCTGCAGCAAGAAGTTCAGGAACGCACGGCCACCGAACAGGCTTTGCAACAACTCACCGCCAGTTTGGAACAACGCATCGACGAACGAACTGCCGACCTAAGGAGTGCCTTACAAGAGTTACAGCAAGCCCACTTGGATTTACTAGAGAGAGAACAAAAATTACATTACCAAGCTTTTCACGATTCGTTAACCAGCTTGCCCAACCGGGCTTGGTTTATGGAACGTTTGGAACAGACCATCCAACGATCGATTCAAGATAGCAATTATGTGTATGCCGTTTTGTTTGTTGATATAGACCGCTTCAAAGTTGTCAACGACAGTCTGGGGCATTTGGTGGGAGACGAACTACTCAAACAAATTGCCAGCCGGTTGCAAACTTGCCTGACAGACAACATCCAACTCGCTCGGTTTGGAGGAGACGAATTTATTATTTTGCTTGAAGATGCCCGCGATCTCGATCGAGCCAGGCATCTCGCCGAAACGATCCAAGAAGAACTGCAACTTCCCTTTATCGTTAACGGCTATAAAATTTATACTGGTGCTAGCATCGGCATTACCGGTAGCAGCATGAACTACCAACAGGCAAGTGATGTGCTACGGGATGTGGATGTGGCTATGTATCAAGCCAAAGTAGCCGGTCGGGGTCGCTATCAAATCTTGACCTATCAGATGCAACAGCAGGTTTTATCCCGGTTGCATTTGGAACACGAACTGCGCCAGGCCGTAGAATCGCGGGATTTTTGCCTGCACTACCAGCCCATTGTGGCGTTGGATACGGGGGAATTGCAGGGATTTGAAGCGCTGATTCGATGGTACCACCCACAACTGGGATGGGTATCGCCGGCAGAACTCATCGCGATCGCGGAGGAAACGGGATTAATTGGTAGTTTGGGAGAGTGGGTTTTTTACGAAGCTTGCTGGCAGTTGCGGCAGTGGCAAAAGCAATTTCCCAATTTACCCCCCCTTTCCATGCACATCAACCTGTCTGCCATCCAACTCAAACAGCCAGGAATTGTGAGCCGCCTGTTACAACTTTGCCAAGAAACGGGCCTCGACAGTCAACATATTAAATTAGAAATTACCGAAAGCAGCTTTTTGGAGGCGGTCAACTCTTCAGAACTGTTAATTCACCAGCTCAAAAAAGAAGGATTTCATTTGTGTATTGATGATTTTGGTACGGGATACTCTTCCCTCAGTCGCTTGCACGAGTTTCCTATAGATACTTTGAAAATCGACCGGGCTTTTGTTAATCGTCTCAGCGGTGATAGTGGCATCGAAATCATGCGCACCATTATCACTCTAGCCCACAGTTTAGATATGGAACTGGTAGCTGAAGGCATCGAACGCACTACCCAGCAGGAAGTGCTGCTATCCATGGCGTGCGAATTCGGGCAGGGATATCTCTTTTCTCCACCTGTAAATAGCGATACTGCAACCCAATGGTTTCAAAATGCCAGTCCTTCCATTGTTTTTCCCGTATCGGTGGTTCGTTAGCTGTTTCCAAACCCCTCCATGCCGCAACTGGATATCTTTCTCATACCAAATCCGATGTACATAAACCCACAAAAATGTGGCGGTAACGCCCCCGTGCCTACCCCTACCAAAGCAGGGCTGTTTCATTCTAGCAAAATAGGAAGCAGCTCATACCGCTTCCAGAGCCATTTACGACCTTCTTTAATTGATATG
>NZ_LNDC01000019.1 GCF_001870905.1 Geitlerinema sp. PCC 9228 | reverse complement strand
TCTAGCACATCAACTTGATTTTGACGGCGGCTAAAGCCGCACGGGTCGCTTTTCATCCCTGCTTTAAAAAGTCAGGGCTTTCAAACTCCTGACTCACACTCGTAACTGCTGAGGAAGTTCTCATTACCTGCCGAAACAACTTTTCAGTCCCCTTACGGGGATTAAAGGAAATGAAAGAAAACTTCGGCTTGTGTTGGTGCGGTCACTTGTTTGTTTCAGTCCCCTTACGGGGATTAAAGGAAATGAAAGAAATAGTGCGGCGATCGCACGCAAGCTTAGAGAGAGTTTCAGTCCCCTTACGGGGATTAAAGGAAATGAAAGAGACGAGTACTATTGGGTGCTTCCTACTAAAGGAAGAGTTTCAGTCCCCTTACGGGGATTAAAGGAAATGAAAGATCAAGCGCGTTTTGCGGTTTAGCGCTTGCTTGGTGTTTCAGTCCCCTTACGGGGATTAAAGGAAATGAAAGAAGATTGATTAGAGAATTCAGAATCGCCAAAGACCTGTTTCAGTCCCCTTACGGGGATTAAAGGAAATGAAAGACCAAAAGTAGATGTTGAGGTGAAAGGCACCACAAGTGTTTCAGTCCCCTTACGGGGATTAAAGGAAATGAAAGCCGGGCTTTGGATACCTATTTAAAAGAAATAAAGTTTCAGTCCCCTTACGGGGATTAAAGGAAATGAAAGACCGCTGTGAAGGATTGTTGGTACGACGGGTGGGAGTTTCAGTCCCCTTACGGGGATTCAAGGAAATGAAAGAGAAGAAGAAATGGAAAACTTTCTGTCTTGGTTATTTGTTTCAGTCCCCTTACGGGGATTAAAGGAAATGAAAGCAGAAATCAAATATTTCGATAGTGGCGACTCAGTCGTTGTTTCAGTCCCCTTACGGGGATTAAAGGAAATGAAAGGGCAAAAACTTCTCGCGGTTTGTTTCCAAAACTGACTTTTTGTTTCAGTCCCCTTACGGGGATTAAAGGAAATGAAAGATATTTGGTCCGAGGCGCGTTACTAAACCCCTGTAAAAGTTTCAGTCCCCTTACGGGGATTAAAGGAAATGAAAGAACAATCACCATCGTTGTGATTTGCGGGAAATGAACGTTTCAGTCCCCTTACGGGGATTAAAGGAAATGAAAGTAGATACCCAGTTTGAAAACCAACTCATCGCTAAAAGTTTCAGTCCCCTTACGGGGATTAAAGGAAATGAAAGGGCTTACCACCCTTTTCCGTGGGATATCGGTGTACGTTTCAGTCCCCTTACGGGGATTAAAGGAAATGAAAGAAGCATAGAAAGCTGTTCGGCTAGTGCCTGTTAATTGTTTCAGTCCCCTTACGGGGATTAAAGGAAATGAAAGCCAGACGTTTTGCTGTCTGGATTAGCAGGTTATGTTTCAGTCCCCTTACGGGGATTAAAGGAAATGAAAGACCAATAGCAGTTAAGTCATTAAAAGATTCTGCTAGTTTCAGTCCCCTTACGGGGATTAAAGGAAATGAAAGAAAGTGGTCCTAAGCACGCTAGACACCCGTTAGTTGTGTTTCAGTCCCCTTACGGGGATTAAAGGAAATGAAAGCCCCCAAGACAATTCTATTATCTTGAGTGAAAAGCTGTTTCAGTCCCCTTACGGGGATTAAAGGAAATGAAAGGAAGAAGCGCTTGCGCTTGTTGGGTGGCTCTCTGACGTTTCAGTCCCCTTACGGGGATTAAAGGAAATGAAAGCGGGCGAAAGTAAAGCAAATAGAAAATGAATATTAGAGTTTCAGTCCCCTTACGGGGATTAAAGGAAATGAAAGTTCAATCGTATCGATTTGTGCTTGTTTATCATTTAAAGTTTCAGTCCCCTTACGGGGATTAAAGGAAATGAAAGCATAACGTTGTTCCTAAACTCGCCAAGACTATCATATGTTTCAGTCCCCTTACGGGGATTAAAGGAAATGAAAGCATGAGTGTACTATCTATTTTGGCTAACGTTTTGATGTTTCAGTCCCCTTACGGGGATTAAAGGAAATGAAAGCCGGTAACGGGGTTCCAGGTTTTTTGCGTCCACTGAAGTTTCAGTCCCCTTACGGGGATTAAAGGAAATGAAAGAGCTGACGCTCGCAGAGCTTGTGAAATAAGGATTTCAGACCCCGTTCCGACGAGGTTCAATAAAAACGCTTCTTGAGAAGCAACAAAGGCACCCTTTTCTCAACAAGGCTCCGACTGAAACTGCTGAAACGATTGAATTGTCTAGGTTCTGGCGTTTCTGACGAACCCCCCGGGGTTTTTGCCTCCGCTTAGGTTCGTCGGAAATTATTTTTATTATAGGACAACCATCCCTGTCTGTCTAGAGAAAAAATCAATCGCTCACCGATCGCCCATCGCACAACCGCAATCCCCGCACCACCAACCAGTACAATTGTAAATACTCCGTCCGTTGCTCCTCCTCCAGATGGGTTAACAAAAACTCTCGCATCCGATATTCCCTTTTGCTCAAATTCGCCTCCTCTCCCACCAACCGCAAATCCCGCACCAAGCGACGCCAACTTTGCGCGATCGCCTCTTGCGCCTGCGAATGCAACACCAACTTCCCCGCCGATGCCAAATCTTGACTCGTCCATCCCCGCGCCCACGCCGAATGGTGGCGACCCGCCGCTAGCATAATAATATAGCCAAGATACCAACATTGTGCCTCATCCGCACCAAAGCGATCGCGCAATACCGGCCACAACGACTGCGCCAGAATCTCCTGCGCCAAATAGGCACTTTCCACCGCATGGGGAGGACGCCGATATTTCTTTTGATAGTCCTGCCACGCCTGCTTTTGGGTTCTCCCCTTGGCATCGCGCTGCTGCCTATCTGTAGGGTTGTAATCCGTATGCGCCAGCAAATGCGATCGCGGGTTTTGACCGCCAAATTCCCCATGCGCGTACTTCTGCCATCCCCGAACCACCTTTTGCCAGCTTACCTGCAACTTGCCCAAATCGTGGGTAAAAATGGCCAAAAACACCAAATACTCAAACAACGCCGTCGCCTCTTGCGAAGCCATCCCCGGAAAAATCCGCTTTTGCAAATAGCGTCCTCCCGCTGCCAGCAACTCCTCGCGAACGCTGGCATACCGCGTCGCCACCGGCGTACCGTTCGCAATCCGCGTCCCAGAAAACGTCCGCTGCCAGCACTGCCACATATTTCCCAAATGTCCCACATAGGTATCCATCCGGTAGCGGTACTCGCTGACCTTAGCGCGATCGCGTTTGGTAGGAGATTGAAAGCAATTCCCTTCCTCACCCAAAAGCAACCCAATCTCACTGTCGTAGTAAACATAACGAGGATTCGCCAACAGCCACACACTCCCGATCAACTCCGTTAGCGAACTCACGCGATCGCAAATTGGCTGGCGGTAACTTTCCGCATCCTTCCCCTGGGGCAATGTTATGCGTTTGAACAACCAATCCCCACCAAACCCCATATCCTGAAACCGCCGCCAAATCCCTGCCAGCGTTGTCCTTGGTAGCGAAAACGGCTGCAACGTTTTGGGGTCCACCTCTTCCGGTTCGCTGTCAAAATCAATAATTGCTCCCGCCTCCTCCCACACAAACACGCTGCGACTATCCACCCAACGAATCAAATCGCTTGCCGTATGGCGATCGCCGCGCCAAATGGCTGCCTGGTACTTTTGTTCGAACTCAGCGCGATCGCTGTTTCGCTGCTGCGCTTGCAACTGGGTTTGGTAAGAATGAACTTGGTCGATCCAAGCTTCCTCCTGGCGAAACCCCACCGCTATCGGGCTGTTTGCCTGCAAAACCTCCCAAGTGCGATCGCAAAGTTCCGCCGAATACGGCAAAAACGATTCCTTGGTCGATGTCTCTTCCCCTTCCCCAGATGCCAGTTGAAACGACCGATAAACAAACACCGTTCCCTTCTCGCCAGCATACCGCGCGCAACGACCCGCACGCTGCAACAAAGAGCTCATGGGACATAAATGAGTATGCATCGCTTCGCAAGTAATATCAATCCCCGCCTCAATTGCCTGCGTAGAAATCAAAACCTCGCACTTGCCTTCATCTCGCCAGTTGCGTGCAAAGGTTTCCGTCAGATAGGCTTCTTTGCTGGCGCGGTCTTCCGGTAAAAAACGCGCGTGTAGCAAAGTTACCGTTAGTTCTTCCCCACCGACAATATCCATCAAATCCCGATACATCCCCTGCGCTTGGGAAACCGTATTGCAAATTACCAAAACCCGGCGGCGTTGCTGCTGGCGGATATCTTCTAAAAGCCGCTGCGCCGTCAGTGGTTGCGACACAGCCTCGAACGTACGCGCGCGATCGCCTTCAATATTGGCCAAATCTCCATCTCTCACCTTCACCGCCTGCAACGTCGCTGCCACCCCAGCTTCCCATCCCACCTGTTCGATGACATCATCCGTCATTGTTGCCGTCATCAACAGAAACGGCGAAATCCCCCGAACCTCTTGCAATACCTTCAACAGCGTCGCAAACGCGCGCTTGGGGTCGAGTAAATGCAACTCGTCAAACACCAAATAGGAAGCAAACATCGCTCCCGCATTCACATTCGCCGATCCCCTCCCCACCGAATAAGGAATATTCAAAAAACTGCTCAACATCTGGTCGATGGTACAAAACACAATATCTCCCTCAAACCGAGGGTCTTCTGGATTTTCGCCGGTTTGCAGCGTCACCACCGGCGTTCGAGATAGGGGATGGGTTTGCATCCATTGTTGTACCAAGCGATCGCTTCTCTGACGCAAACTATTCGCCAGGGTCCGCAAGGGAACCGCATAAATCAGTTTTTGCGGAAACGCCCACTGTCGGGTTTTGGCAAATAAAAAAGGTGCGATCGCGGTTTCTGTTTTTCCCGACCCCGTCGGCGCGCGTAAAATGACATTTTGGCGATCGAGCAAATGCGCGATTGTTTCCTGTTGAAACTGTCGTGGGGAAAAGCCAGTGAGGGTTTGAAAGTCGCGTTCGATGGTCATGGCGATCGTACAACTAGATTTTCAACGTTTCTCAAAACAATATGCCACTTATCCAACGCCGTAGCGATCGCGTCCTCTTACGCCAGATTACCTGATAACAATTTGAAAGTCTACTTCGAGATTTGGGAGAAACCCGCGCAGCCAGAGTGGGGGGGGTCGCGAAACGCCACGGGGAACTTTAGAAATGATAACTCCTCTGCCAGAATGCGAGTACGACAAAGAAGCGATCGCGATTCAAGACATCGTCGAAATTTTGTGATTGGACTATAAATGTTTGGGTTCGACAACTTGGAAACGAGAAAGCCAGCAAGCTGCTGTGGAACCCGAGAGTTGCTTCTACTTTCAAAACAAACCCCAATTCGCGGCCAACTTGACTTCAAGCGCGATCGAGACCCGCCACCAGAGGTGGTTTTGAAAATCAATTTCAGGGCAAGCGAACGATGCGAAAAGCAATAAAAAAATTGAATACAAAACAGTTAACTAGTTTGTTTAAATCCAATTTTCTACTCGTTCGTTTAAATCCGCTATACATGCTAGACGTTGACCCATTGTGTTGGCAGAAGTATCAACAGTAAACTTTACAGTCCACGTACCATCACTAAAAACTCCCTGGATATCCTCTCCCTTTAGTCGAAATAAAGTTGGAGATGATAAATCTTTATTCCAATATTCAGTTTGACAAGAACGTACGTAAGCACACTCATCCGTGATTTTCTGTAAAAATTTTAAAATTTTCTCCCTCGCATTTCCCCAATTATGATGAGATAACTTGGGCTTATATTTCTGAGATTTAGGGAGTTTAGGGGGTAAAATTTCATCCCGTTGGGATGAAAAGCGCCCTTTAAAGGTTTCATAGAAAATTTGTCCTGTAGGAGAAAGTTCTAAGCAGTCGGTTTTACCATCGTTTTCCACTCTTTCTACAAGAGATTCCATTTTTTCATTCCAATCTTCTTCAATTTCATATTGGTCCCAAGCTATAATTTCTTTACGGTTAAGTTGTCCTAGTAGACCGCTTTTTTCTAACCAGAGGTTAAAATCAAGACTGATAGGCATGGGAGGAAAACCAATGATTTCACTAAATTTTTCATGTTTGTAGTATACTGGAACTTCCAAGGCTTGACCCATCAATACAGCAATGGCAATCTGAGCTTTATATCCTCCTGTGGCGTTAATCGCACAAAAATTTGAAGAACCTGTTTCTTTTATAATCCTACATACATGTTTTGACAATTCTCTAAGACCTTTTGTCCGAAATATTTTTGGATTTTCATCCTGTAACCCCTGGATTCTCTGTAATTGTTGTACGTGATGCCCTTTCAACTGATAGTAGTTTTCTAGAATTTTAGCAATTCGCCATCCTTCCGTCGTATCGGAGTGGCAAAATACTAGCGTACAATCGGGTGTACAATACCCTCTTTCAATTAAATCAGTTATTGAGTTAATTTCAGCACCACACAATCTTACAGATCCGGGAATTCTATTTAAAGTAAACGCAATATTTTGCCAATTTTCTTGTTTTAAATTTTCTTTTAAGTCTTCTATAAGATCGGCATTTAGAAATTGGCGATCTGATTCGGGCTGCCTATGAATCCATTCATTGTATCGATCTTTTCCAGGTAAATTGTATAAATTTGGCTTAAAAAGACTCGTACCTAGCGTGCAAATTAGGGTGTGTGGTTTTGATTGAATCATTTTAAAATTCCTTACTTTTGGTCCTGTTTTGTTTCCTCTAAAATAGGTAAACCACGATCGCCTTCAAGAAAATCCAGCGAATATGATTTCGATAGCTTATCATTTTCCACAAACCACGCAAAAGACTTTCCTTCCGGATTAGGTGCTTTTATTATTCGGGGATAGTGAATGGGTTTACCGTCTTGAAAACCACAAGTAAAACGTGTAAAAGCTTGAATAAAACGAACATCCTCAAAACCTTGACCGTTGCCATATACCTTAGCCACCAAATTTTTAAATTTGTCTATACAATCGCAAGCTTCTTGTGCCTCTTGTTCGTTGGTAGCTTCTTCTTCATATAGGGAAGAGTAAAATTGACACCAATCCTTGCCTCGACGTAGATCCGTACCATTCCAGTCTATCTCCAAACGAACGCTACCAAAACCTAAAGGTTTCCCTCCTCCAAAGCGATGGTAATGACCTTGCGGCAAAGAAAGCAAATACAACAAAGCTCCCAGCTCAATATCGGATAAGTTCTTTATGTCAATTTCAAACGTAAATTCAGTATCTGGTTTGACCCATGCTTGGATGGAGCGATTTTGATTGCTTCTAGCTCCTTGTTCGTCAGTATTGTTCGGTTGGCGATATTCTTGAAAATAGCCATTGTCTCCCTTTTGGGTTCTATCTTCTTTCGGGTTATCCCAATAGTTCTCTGGTAAATTAGCATGATGGGGATAAACTTTCCTGCCTCTCAATCCATGGTTAGCAAGATAAGTTTCATTTTTGGGTGTCCCCGGTTCTAAAGGCGTACCGTTTTTATCTTGAGCCGTATAAAATCTTGATTGCTGTGGTTTTGGTTGCCCTAAAATAGCCAAAGGAAAACCAGGATGGCCAAATGCCGATATTGGATTATCCGACTGACACCGAACATTACGAATACGAAGATTGCCTTTGTAAGAATTTTTACCATATTGGTTGACCCAGCCAAATACGCGATCGGCTGGTGACAGTTTGTTAAATTGTTGGGCAGGTTTCAAAGAAAAATGGAGAAGTTCTTCTGGAGAGTTAGAATACAAACGTCGAGAAATTGTTACTGGTTGTATTGCAGTAACGTTATCACTACTATCGATTTCTACGTAACAAAGGGTTCCTTCTTTTAATTCGGCTTCATCTTCTCGATCGATATGGCGAGACCAAGCCGTTTTCCCAGGCTCCTCTCCTAAATATTCAAAAGGCTTTTGCTGGTTTTCCCAGCGTTCTTGTAGCTCTTTCTCGTGCGTCTTTTGATAGTTGCGGATTAATTCTTCCCAAAGAGATTTCATGTTTCGGGTAATTTCTCTCTTTTCATCTTTATCGCTTTCTACAAATACTCGCTCGTACTTTTTATTATCGATGTTGGCACCAGTAATACAAACCCAACCCCGACGCCAATCCCCATTACCAGGTTTGTTTGATTGCTGTCTTTTTTGAATGCGGCTCACTTTACCGCGATTCCATCGCAGCCAAACAGCATCTCCGTGTTGGGGAAGTTCCTTAGAACCATCATCATATTTAAGGGCAACGTGACTTTCCCCTTTATCTTTAGGCAAATTTTTTCCAACTTGGTATCGCGGAAGTTTAACGGCTTCCAAAATTCTTAAAAAGAGCTTGCCATCTTGTTTCTCTACCCTAGCAGGTTGTGTAGTAGCTTTGGCTTCTGTTCGATAAGCCAAGCGATCGCTATGACCGTGAAAAACGGATAGTCGAGAATTCGTAACTGCCTCGTATGCCGATCGCAACATGCCTTTGATAGAAGTAGGAGGTGGATAGGGTTTCCCATTGACCATCCGAACTGGGTAAGAGTAGTGACCGTGAACTGAAACAACTTCATCAGCATTGGCTGCATCTGGAACCAGCAGTGGCGTAGCCGTTGTCAAACGAACGGACATTTTGCCACTCCACAAATCGCTACCATAGAAACCGTGACACGCTGGCTTCCTATCTCCTAATTCGCTATCCTGAATTGGTTGGCTATCCCGAACAAGTGCCGGAATAAAATTATAAGGATTGTGGAAATCTCCCTCAGGTTCGGAAGCTTTGCCTTTTTCTCGAATTTGCTTTGGTTGACCGCCAACTTCTTCCAATTCAACTTCCACCCCATCTAATTGATTGATGTCTTTTTGTTTTTGCTTTTGCAAAGCACCCGATAGTTCGGATTCTTTGACATTGCATGTTGTTGTTTTACCTTTTTTATTGGTAAATTTCACTTGTAAAGTTTTCCCTTTTATTACTAGGAGCTTACCTTCTGTCATTTCTCTTTTCCTTTATTTTCTTTAGTATCCTTAGATTGCTTCATATGAA
The DNA here is from genome assembly GCF_001870905.1 of Geitlerinema sp. PCC 9228. Classification (NCBI taxonomy): domain Bacteria; kingdom Bacillati; phylum Cyanobacteriota; class Cyanophyceae; order Geitlerinematales; family Geitlerinemataceae; genus Geitlerinema; species Geitlerinema sp. PCC 9228. The sequence continues at coordinate 27,978 of NZ_LNDC01000019.1, read as the reverse complement.
TTAATTTTTCTTCACATACAAATACATTTCCGTAACTACCTTCCTGTAAATATTCACGAGACGTTAAAATAACCTTGCCGTTGGCGGGAACTTCCGATATAGGAACATCGAGGTATCCAATACGATTGGCAACCAAGCGACTCCACCCCGGTTTTGGTTGGCTGTCTGTGGCATTTTCCTTTCCTTCTCCCCAGAGAACATATTGTTGCTGGATGGTTGCGATCGCAGTTAGCGATTCTGACTCTTGCCATATGGTACCTCTGTTTTCTTCAGAAAGCAAAACGGCTTTGCCATATCCTTCATCTTGATGGAGCCATCTTAGTTCCGCAAGGGAATTGAAGATTTTCGCTTCAAATACAAACGCCAAATCTATATCGACATCGCTGGAGGTTTCTATTTCTGTACTATCTCTTCCACGATGCAATTTAATTAAGAAACAAGCCTGGGGACTGTATAAAAGTCCCACTGCGCTATCTAGAAAATCCGAACTATCTTGAATGGCATCATACAAACGAATTTCCTCCGTCGTTTGGTAGTATAATGTGTTTTTCATATCAATTTGTCTCCTGCGCTTGCCTTTGCTTTTGAATCCATTGTTGCCAACTTTGATTTAACCGTTCCAACAAACCTGCTTCTAAATTTTCCACACCTCCCAACGGCGAAAATGCTAGACAAACATTATCCAAATTTTCAAAACCACTAGGTAAGTTTTCCCCCTTCAAAGAAATGCTACGAACTTCAATGGAACCCAAACCGCGATTGACGCCATAGCCAAGAGGAATGGAACCGCGATATAAATCCCGTAAAGTTAGCAAAAAAAGTGCGATCGCGGCATCTTTTTCTTCTTCAAAAAAACAACAAGAAAGACGGTTGAAATTGACAGTTAAACAAATCGGTTCCCACTGCACGTTAAAAGGTTCTAAATTAGAATAAAGGAACCCATCAGCAGCACCACCCGTCCAGCGATCGACAGCTACGTGATAAGCTTGCTGGGTATCTTTCAATAATTCGCTACGATCGAGAGCTTTACGCAATTTTTTTTCGTCTTTTGCCTGTTCGATATCCTGCCATTTTTGAAGGCTTATGTTTTGATTGAGATTGCTATAACAATCATCCACCGACAAAGCTCCCAAACCCAGTTTGGAATCTGGATCGTTCTTCTTGGCAGCACTACCAAACAGCTTTTCTGTTAAAGAAACACTTTGTAATTGTTGAAGAAATTTGTCGTAAGATTGCCCCTGATGTGGAGGCATTGGCATATTACCAACCGTACGTACGATTCTTTCTGCTTGCGTTCTTAAAGCTCCCTTAATCGAACTACCAGGCAAAACCAAAGCCATATTTTCTTTTATCGAACTAACCAATGGTAAAATATCTACAGCAATCCCTTCGCGTTCGGCTTTAACCATCACTGGTTCGATAGGTTGCCATTGAATTTCAACTGTCAGCTTTGGTAGCAATTTTGGAGCTTTTGGAGAATAATTTTTATATCGATTTTTACCATTTGGCAAAGAGTCCTTGAGAGCCAAAATCATACTTTGGCGATCGCTTAATGTCTGTTCCCAATATTTACATCCACAAAGTTGGATTTTCCCCAATCCCCGAGTTTTCGCAGCTCCTATACGAATTTTCCCAGCACACAAAACATCTAGCAGGTCGTAAATCTTTGAAAAATCAAAAGAACGATCGCAGTCAATGGTTAGTTCGAGCGGAATTTCTGTGCCGCAAGGAAGAATAGCTCGGTCGTATTTGCTGTAATCTGCAGCGGAACCCCATTCGCGATCGATTCCCACACCATCTCGCACTTCAATATCTTTACCATTTGGCAATTTAATGGGAGCATCTTCTACAATGGAAAAACTAGCATGACCTTCATTACTATCTTGTCCTGCTGGTTTTTCAGAATATCCCCACAACCGTTCGGTATCTTGGCTGCCAGAATATTGGTCCATTTCTTTCATCCAACCACGAAAGGCTCCTGCCAAACTCGTTCCCGGAATATAATATTTTCCCAACCCATTTTTGGCTAAAGCTAAATCGACCAGAGAGTTATCTTCAGCACCACCCACATGAATGGAACTTCGAGCTGTTAACATACCGGAAATTTTCAATCGACGATGAATTCGACGTGTCATTTAGATACATTCTCCTGCGAATTTGTCTGCTTTTGGTATCCTTCTAGAGCTCTTTTATGAGCGCGAATTAAAGTTTCCACAAGCGTTTGTATGGCTTCTTCCCACAACTCGTTTTGTAAAGTATTTGTTGTTTTGTCAGTTAAAATCAAATTCGTAAAGCTAGGAATTTCTACATCATTCAATTTGGATTCTAAAAAACGCCAAACTGCTTTAGGCTCTTTCACAAGTTCCTTCAAACGTTCGAGATAAGTAGTATTTTCTCCTTTTTTCTTTCCTTTAACTTTATGGATCCAACAAAGTACGGAATGCTTCCGACTTCCAACCTTCGTCAAAACCGATCGCAAACTTCCTAACTGGCTTAAAGAAGGAATACTACGTTGTTCGTTTTCTGAAATATAAATCCCTAAAATTTCTTCGCGACAGTCTTTATCTTGAGCTAAATGTAAGGAAACTCGCCGAATAGCATCTCGCCAGGCTTCCTTTTCTACGATGCTAGCGTAATCTCCCATTAAAGGATCGTTGGATGGAATTTGATTTGGGGAAGAAGATGATGTACCTTGGTTGTTTTCGTTGCTATAGCCATTGGCAGATTGTTTGGGAAACCTCTCTGTTAAAAGTGGGTCGTTAAAACAAACTTGACCGTATCCCTCTGCCGTTCGTTCGCCAATTCCAGATATTTCTAATTCGTTTAATTTCTCGGCTTTCGGTTGGTTTGATTCGAGATCGAAAACAAAACAACTCCCAGCCATAATTCCCACCAAAGAAGGTCGAGGCAGTCCCCAACGAACTTGCCAAGATTCCATTCTTCTGGAACGAGCGATCGCATTTAGCAACTCTTCGGATTCTCGGAATTTCAATTGTATTTTTTCAGATTCGGGTAACTCCCGATTGAGTTGATTTTGCAAAGCTTTACGAAACGCTTCTGGGTCGGTCGTTGGACGCAAATGCTCGTCGCGCAGCAATACATCAGAAAGCAACCAAACGGTGAGAGAATTTTGACTGTAGCGATCGCGATTGCCATCATTTTTTATAGCATGAGGTGGTTGGCATTGAATGGTTACCAAACCGTAGTCGTCTTTTTTCGATTGTCCCAATCCATATTTACCATTAATTTGTTTCCACCAATGGCGATTTTTATGGCTGAGATCGTCGGCTAGCGTTTTTTTCAGTCTTAATTCTGCTTTGAAGGTCAGATTGGCAGCTATGGTTTGGTAGCTGTATACGCCACCAACTTCCGCATCGGGACGTTGAACGTCATCTTTGATGGTATTATGAGTTGTTAGTCCCGAAACAATTTCATCCGTTTTTATATAGGCAGGTAGTTGGTCGTCGTGAGTTGTTCCTATATATCCCGATCGCATCCCTTTTAGTTGGACACCGTTACTTGGTTCTTTCTCCACTAGCCGATTGTAAATTCCTTGTCCGGTTTGCCAGTTTCCACTCTCTTTTTCGTAGAAAATAGCCAGAGGCATGGGTTTACCTCTAGAAACTCCCGTAGAATTGAAAGTAGCAATGGTGGCATTAGTTACTAATACATCTGCGCGCGCGATCGCTTTTCCAAAATTTCCCAACTTCCTAGTAACGATTGGTAGTAGGTAAGCACCGCGAATGTAATCCAAACTTTCTACAATGTTACCAACCGTTCGAGAAGTAATAGTTATCGGTGTTTCTGTAGTAATGGTTAGCTCTACTACTTCCCAGGTATCATCCTCTTTGGCTGTCAAATGATGCCAGCGATCGGGATAGGTTTGATTTACACTGGTAGGAAGCTCTGGTGGTTGTTTTTGTTGTTGCAACCAATGAAAACAAGCTTGCAGTTCTTCGTTAGAAACCGAAACAATCTTCAAAGAACATTTGCCAGAACCACGACGGCGTTTGGCTCCCAACCTGTCTACCATTTGCGCTCCAGCCAGTAAAAGAACCCAAGCTGTTTTTTGTTGTTGTTCGTCGAGTTTTTCCAAATCTAACCAGCAATCATCGGTTTGTAACACCGCTTTCGCTCTAGCCATTTCTTCCAAGCGTAAATGGTCTTCTTTGGTGCTTCCTGTATTGGAATCGATTTGAATTCCGGGTTTGTTAAAAGTAAGAAATTCTTTGAGAAAGGGTCGAGCGTTGACGGCGTCGCGAAAATCTTGGAGAAAACGAGCGGCTCTTATTGATAAAGTGGCTGGATTGGGAGTACGTTCCAGTTGAACGTCAGGATGTGCGGGTTGTTCGCCAAAAAGATAGTTGACCCACTGCTGCCAAATGCCATTGTCTGCACCGTCATCGAGTCCCCAAGCTACCAATTCGCAGGCATCCCGCCAAATTCCTGTTAGAGTCTTAGCAGGAATATAGGGGAACCCATCGCGATCGCGCAATATGGAGCGATCGACATCTCCTTGTCTGCCAGCACCAGAACCAATATGCCAGTCGCTATCCATGTTAACTCTTACTTGAAAAGAAGATTTGGGCTGGCAAACTGGCACTGGACCCTTTTTATCCTGCTTTTTCTGTTTTTTAGGTTGACCTTGGCCAGACGATTTCTTTTTTTCTTTATTTTTGTTAGATTTCTTGTTTTTACCCATAAAAATTCCTACAATACTTTCAATACTTTACTTTATAAAATAAAATCAGCTGCTTCAATAGCGTCAAGCAAACTTGTGATATAACCGTTCCAATGCCAATCGTCCGCAAATAAAGAACCGTTATCCAATTCTAGCTTGGTAATTCCTTGCTCTCGGTAGCGTTCTTTGATTAATTGATATCTAGCATTAGCTACCTCTTTGCCTAAAAACAATCCAGCTCGCAAATCGTGGATTTGACTGCTGGGAATTTGAAGGCGATCGCTATTTGGTTTTTTTGCTTTGATAGCCTGAATTTTTTCATAGAATTTATCCCAGTGATGCAGTCGTATCCACTCATCATTATTTTGAAATAGCTTTTCTTGACTGGTTACCACATAGGGACGAGCATAGAGATATGTCTTTTTGTTATCGCGAGTGTTGTTGGAAGAAAACTCTAGTTTTTTACGAATTCCTTCCAATCGAATGCTACTAGTGTCGTAAAGTACGTGAAAATCCAGTGCCGAACAAGGGTCTTTACTAATGTTTTTAGCCGTTTTGGCAGATTTGGTCAAACTTTCAGATAGCTCATAAGCTACAGAAAATGGAAAGTGCGGTTTAATAATAGCAATACCGGCACAAGCTGTGAGGTGCGTTCCTAAAGAAGCTCCTTGTGCCACTTGAGGAACAATGTCTCCTACATCTTGTTGGCTACTCCCCGTTTCTCGCTCGAAGTTTTGTAGAAACAATCGAGAAAATTCTATAGCAGACTTTCCATCGCAAACAACTGTTAAATCATCGCCTCCCAAAACCAGAGGAAGTATGGGAATTAGTTTATCGTTTCTTCTATTAGAGAAAGCATCTAAAGCATTTATAAACGCACGCTCCGTGCAAATATCTAAAGCTAAAGAAAATTTTCTTAAAGCATCTATATATTTTCTATCTGGTTCGGAAGCATTAGATGGAATATTTTGTATATATTTTTGGAAATTTAGGAAAATATTTCCTACACTGTTACCATCAGCATGAACAACAGCTAACCAGTCCAATCTTTTTATCGATTCGGAAGGTTCGGAATTTGAATCTTTTCTTATTTGTAAATCTTCCTCAGAAAATTCTTCATTCAGCATGCGAATGCTACGAGAAAAATTCAAGGTGGTTATGAAAGGTAACGATTCTGGTATGTCAGAATTTTTCCACGGTGGACGTGAAAAGCCAAAGGAAGTATTGCTATTCAGCACTACCAGCTTTACAAGATTGCGAATTCTCTGTAGTCCCGCTTTATTGAATTGGCGTTTTTTATAACTGAAAGCCGATCGTGGCTTGGGAACATTGTCAATTGTTTTTTTATCCCAATAGGAAGCAGGGAAATCGCTCGTATCGCACTCATCTACAATAGGCAAACGTAGAAATCGTAAATGAGGGGACGGTCTTTGGGAACGATACGTCTCGTATTTTTTATAAATTTTTGCGATCGCCTCAACAATACCACCATTTCCCCAGTAAAACTCTTGGATAACACCAAAAATATCCAAGCCAGGTGCGTATCGAGTGGCTTGGTGGGTAACGTAACGCACGATCGCTTTGGCTGCTTTCTCTTCTTTGGTTATTAGTAAAGCTTTTCCAGAAGTAGCAATGATAACTTCTACAGAGCTTCCCGAACTTTCAATCGGTGGATTCTGGTTGTTTTTATCTAAAAGATAGTTTTTAAGTTTTTCTGTATCGATATCCTGCTGCTGGCTGGTATTGACATTTTTACCTATGTGGCAGTTATCTTTGGAGACATCTCGAACCTGTTTGACAGCTTCTAAGACCCAAGCTGTTCCAGCACGATAGGTTAACTCAGAGGCACCAACATTTTCTTTGAGCTTATTGGTAGAAAAAATGTAATTTTGATTGCCAGACGTTTCAATTAAAACCAAAAAACAAAGCATACCACTCAAATTATCCTAAAAAACAAATATATCTCATAAAAAGCCTGTTCCTCATAAGCAACAATCTCCATAGGGTATCTTCTAATGATAGCATCTATACAGCCCCCAATTCAGTTAAAAAATTTTAAATTGAGTTACTTTTTTTTGTAGCAAGACGGCTTTATTTTTTACAACAGTAACCATAAATGTAACGTTCGGCCATATAATACCATTTCTGAAAAACAATAAATTTTTTTGGAATTCTCCAATTTCCCTGGTAGGGTAACTTTGCGAAGCGCCCCCTACAAAAATATCCCGATTATTTCTTGCAAAATTTAAAGAAAGCAATACAAGAATAAGAAAAAAACTTGAGTGATTCTAAGTACTAGTATCTCCAAAATCCTGCTATATTTAACTCTCCCAGCTGCAATACCTTGACATCAATCGATAAATCGCCATCGCTCGATCTTGCCGAAAGCCGAAACAGGAAGTTATTTTCATCGAATCAAATTTCCGGTATTTACAGTGCGGATTTTAGGCTCGCTCGTAGGAGCTGGCAACGGCAACCATTTAAAAAACGATTCCAGGATTGCGGAGAAACTCACGCAGCTATAAGGTACAAGCGTTCTCTCAGTGAATTTAGATTTTTGAGGGACTTGGATACACTTTTTGAGCGATCGCACTCTATTGACAAATTGACAACAAGAGATATTGGCAAATATAGCAGTTCAAATTGACTATTCTCGCAAATGGCTTCTGGACATCTCATTGATATTGGATGCTAATATAGAAAGCCTCCACTCGCTAGAGACTCTAATTGAATAGAAACGCTAATCCTTTGAATCAATGACCATCGAGGAAATCAAACAACTAGTAAGACCCCATATCTTAAAGCTAAAACCCTATTCCTCGGCCCGCGACGAGTATAGCGGCCAAGAGGGGATTTTCCTCGATGCCAATGAAAACACCTTAGGCTCAGTTGGCAGCAGCCAATACAACCGCTATCCCGATCCCTACCAAACAGCGATTAAGCAAGAATTGGCTAGTTTGAAAGGGGTCAGCTCAAAACAAATCTTTGTTGGCAATGGTAGCGATGAGGCCATAGACTTGCTCTTCCGCGTTTTCTGCCAACCCCAACAAGATGAGTGCCTGATATTACCTCCCACTTATGATATTACCTCCCACTTATGGGATGTACAAGGTCAGCGCTTCCATCAACGAAGTTCGTATTAAGGAAATCCCCTTAACTCCTAATTATCAGCCGGATGTAGATGCCATTTTAAAGTCTGCCTCTAGTCAAACCAAACTCCTTTTCCTGTGCAGTCCCAACAACCCTACTGGCAATACCATGGATCCGGATAAAGTTCGAACGTTGTTGGAGTATTTCCCCGGCTTGGTGGTAATAGATGAAGCTTATATTGACTTTTGTCCAGAAAAGACGTGGGTTAACACATTAAACCAATACCCCAATCTGGTAGTGATGCAGACGTTTAGTAAAGCCTGGGGGTTGGCTGGCTTGCGCGTAGGCTTGGCCTATGCCCATCCAGAGATTATTACGCTTTTTAACCGGATAAAGCCACCGTACAACGTCTCGAAAATTGCACAGGAAAAAATATTGGAAGCCTTGGCTTCTCCAGAAACCAAAGAAAGAATGGCGAAGGAAATCGTAGATAACCGCCAAAAACTCAAAAACCAATTGGAAAAACACTGGGAAGTAGTCGAGATTTATCCCACAGAAGCCAACTTTTTGCTGGTTAAGTTCACCACCCCGAAAAATTGTTTCGTTTTCTTACCGAACAAAAGGTAATTGTGCGCAACAGGTCCAAAGTTACCCTCTGTGAAAATGCCCTACGAATCACTGTCGGTACACAAGCCGAAAACCATGCCCTTTTGGAGGCGCTAAAAACTTTTGAATCAAACGAGCGACGCCAATCAATATAAACTTAAATCCAATAGATCTTCGTGCAGAAGCGATTCACGGTTACGCGACCCAAATTGTCAATGCTGCCAACAATCGAGGTCTTGATTTACGTGTGTCCGGAAATGACGGGCCAGGAACTCGGAGTAGGTCTGCTGGAAAATTTACTGGATGCGGAGCGAAAAGCCAGGCTGCATCCAGTACCGGCAATTATTACGACCGAGTTCCAGTCTAGCCTGAGGCTACACGCGAAGACGGGATTTCAGGAAGTCGGACGGTTGAAACAAGTGGTCTACAAGTTTGACCGCTGGTGCGATACAGCAATCGTGCAATAAAATTTTCTGCTGTTGGGATAGCCTTTTAACTTTAATAAGCTAGCATTTGTCAAGGAATCTCCACTCGATCGAGAACCTGATTGTATGGAAACAGTTCTGAGTTGCCAATTGACTGGTAACCTTTGAGAAGGAAATAGACTCATGAATGCTTTGATTCGTCCAGCCATTGAAAAAGACCTTGCCGCAATTGGTGAGATCTATAACTACTACGTCCTCTATTCAACAGCTACCTTTGCTGAAACCCCTTGCAGTGCTACCGAACAGGAGGATTGGTGGCAAGCGCATGGTGACCGATATCCTGTCCTTGTTGCCGAAGGAGACAGTGATATTGTCGGTTGGGCCAGTCTCTCACCTTATATAGAACGTTGCGCTTATCGCTTCACAGCTGAAGTCTCGATTTACATTCGTCCGGAGATGACGGGGCAAGGACTTGGATCGTGTCTGCTGGAAAATTTACTGGATGCGGGGCGAAAAGCCGGGCTGCATACAGTACTGGCAATTATTACGACCGAATCCCAATCTAGTCTGAGGCTACACGCGAAGGCGGGATTTCAGGAGGTCGGACGGTTGAAGCAAGTGGGCTACAAGTTTGACCGTTGGTGCGATACAGCGATCTTGCAGCTCTTACTGTAAAATTGCTTACTATTTGGATGGCGTTCTGACTTTGATAAGCTGGCATTTGTTATGAAAGTCCACTTGCTGAAGCTCCTAGTTGTATGAAAACGGTTTTTCGTTGCTAGCCGATGCTAAATTCAAAGTAAATGGAAGTCTTCAAATGCTGGAGACCCTAATTGAATAGAAACCATATTGTTGGATCGCAATGATGGATAGTACTTCTCCTGTCAGAGTAGATTTTACCCAACAAGATGCCATCGTAAAAATTTTGCCGCGTTCTTTTCTATTGGCCAGTTACGAGGCAGCTTGGGATAATTTGCATATACTTTATACCATTTCTGAAAAAACATAATTTTCTGGAATTTTCCAATTTCCCTGGTAGGGGCGCTTCGCGAAGCGCCCCTACAAAAATGCCTCTATTATCTCTTGCAGATTATTAAGGAAATGGTATTACCACCGACAACCTCCCCACGAAGTCCCCGAATCCAACTTCAAACAACACATTTTAAGCTTTTACTTGAATGATTTTCGTGCAACTCGCTATACTAAATACTATTTCTGAAAAACAAAAATTGTCTGAAAATTTCCAATTGCTCTAGGGGCGCTCACGCGTTGCGCCCCTACAAAAATACCCGATTATTTATTGTAAATTTTTAAGGAAATGGTACAATGGGAAATGACAGACACGAAGACTTCTATAAAGCTGCGGATATTGGCATATATTCTGCCAACCAAATAACTCCTCACTCTGGTTGCGATCGCGAATCCGAGTTTATCAACTTATTTCTGGAACCAAGCTTCTTTCATAAGGTGGCCTACGAAACCATTGATGGGGAAGATGTGGAAATTGTGCCAAAACTTAGGTTTCGCGATCGCCTTATCGAGCAAATTGGTCGGGAATTAAAATTTGAGTTGCAAACTGGTGGGTTTGAAAGCCGGATGTATGCCGACACGATCGCATCAACGTTGGCCGTTCATATTATCAAACGACACGCAACGCGCAAATTTGAACCCAAAACCTATACAGACGGTTTGCCCAGTTATAAATTAAAAATTGCGATCGCTTACATTCACGACCATCTAGACCGCAACATTAGCCTCAGCGAGATTGCCCAACAGGTTCAAATAATTTTAATTCCTTTGCTACACTCTTCAAACAATTCACAGATCTCCATCCATTTCAACGACCCGTTTCGACGACTGTTTTTTTTTAAGGGGGACTTTGGTTACAATTTGGCTAGGTGCTGGAGCCGTATTTTCCATTGAAAAATCCCTTTCTTTAGGGTTATTTTAGATCACTTTTACGTGTTATTCCTTTCGGTGGAAACTTTAATTGTTGCAGCTATAGCTCATCCGCAAAATAAAACCACATTTAAATTGTAGGGTGGGCATTGCCCACCCTACAAAAACCGTTTTTAATTGATTTGGTGCATATATTTTAGGAGGTCAATTGAAGCGGATTTCCATCAATAGAACGTCGCGATCGCGTTTGACCCCGCCACCATCTTTGACATTTATTGAGAATCGTTTGATAGAATTGAAAGAAAAGGGCCTGTAGCTCAACGGTAGAGCACCGGACTCTTAATCCGTCGGTTCTAGGTTCGAATCCTAGTAGGCCCATCGTGGGGCATTTGTCAGTGCTAGAAGCCATCTCCCATGGCGACCCCATTCTCTGGCACAATAAACGCCAACTGCCCCATTTTATTTATAGACCATGAGCGATTTCTGGAATCAAATACAAACCTTCGCCGAAACCAACGCCTACCATATCGGCCAGCAACTGTTGAAAGAATTTGGCAAAGTGCAAAGTCGGGAAAAAGCCGATGGTAGCCTGGTGACGCAAGCGGATGAATGGTCCGATCGCACCTTGCAAAATGCGATCGCCGAAACCTTTCCCGACCATGGTATCCTCACAGAAGAACAGACCCGGACCTTTCCCAACCGCGAATGGTGTTGGGTTATCGACCCCCTCGACGGAACCACCAATTTTGCGCGCGGGATTCCTGTGTGGGGCGTTTCTTTGGGGTTGTTGCACTGGGGAAATCCGGTTTTCGGTCACGTATACTTTCCGCCTATCCAACAAACTCTGCAAGGCATCTACACCGACCAGCATCAGGAAGCGACCATCAACGGTCAGCCACTCAAACCCAGCCAAGACCAACTCACCAGCAATCATTTTTTTAGTTTTTGTTCCCGCAGTATCGATTTTTACCAGCCACCGTTTCCTTGCAAAGTGCGCATGTTGGGGGTGGCTAGCTATAATTTGCTTACTGTTGCCATTGGTTCTACCTTAGGCGCTGTGGAAGCCACGCCCAAGGTTTGGGATTTGGCAGGAACTGTTCCCATTCTGCAAGCAGCGGGGGTGGTTTGGAAATCTCTGGGTTCGGACCCTATATTTCCCCTAACCCCTGGGAAAGATTATACCCGTGTTTCCTGTCCCAGTTTGGTGGTGACAAGGGAAGATTTGCTGGAAACATTTGCGGGTTTGGGAGAATCTTTGCGGGAGACATCCTAAAATTTTTTCCTTTTTTATGCAGCTTTTGCATGTAACCCATGTCGATCCTCGATAGGCGATCGCGTTTTGGTACCAAATTATACATTGGTGTCCCATTCCCGTTGCTATATTGAAGACCCAAACAAATTCAAACTGCGCGATCGCTTAGTAACAGGAGGATCGATGGTCGCAACTTCTCCTAATAAAGGGGCTAAAAACAAATTTGAAAAATTTAAAGCCGAAAAAGATGGTCTAACTGTCAAAGAAGAGCTAGAAGATTTTGCCCGCATGGGGTGGGAGGCAATAGACAAAACCGATCTCGAACAACGGCTAAAGTGGCTGGGAATTTTTTATCGCCCTGTCACCCCCGGCAAATTTATGCTGCGGTTGCGGGTTCCCAACGGCATCCTCACTAGCGAACAAACCCGCGTCTTGGCAGAAATTGTGCAGCGATACGGCGAAGATGGCAGTGCCGATATCACTACCCGCCAGAACATGCAGTTGCGGGGAATTCGCCTAGAAGATATCCCTGATATTTTCCAGCGTTTGCATCAAGTTGGCTTGACTTCGATGCAGTCAGGTATGGATAACGTGCGCAATATCACCGGGTCGCCGGTGGCCGGTATTGATGCAAATGAGCTTATCGATACGCGGGAACTGACCAAAAAGGTACAGGATGCCATTACCAACAACGGAGAGGGGAATTTTGAGTTTACCAATCTCCCCCGTAAGTTTAATATCGCCATTGAAGGAGGTCGGGATAATTCCGTTCATGCGGAAATTAACGATATTGCCTTGGTTCCGGCTTACAAAGACGGTCGGTTAGGATTGAATGTTTTGGTGGGGGGATTCTTCTCAGCCAAACGTTGTGAGGTGGCGGTTCCTTTGAATGCTTGGATTCCTCCCAATCATGAAGATGCGGTACAGCTTTGTTGTGCCATTTTGCGGGTGTTTCGCGACTATGGTTTGCGTGCCAATCGCCAAAAATCCCGTTTGATGTGGCTGATTGAAGCTTGGGGGATGGAAAAATTCCGGGCTGCGGTTGAGGAAGAATTGGGTTCCCCGTTGCTGCCAGCGGCGGAAAAGGATGAAATAGATTGGGATAAGCGCGATTTTATTGGCGTACACGAACAAAAACAGCCGGGATTGCATTTTGTGGGATTGCATGTTCCGGTGGGTCGTTTGATGGCGGATGACTTGTTTGAATTTGCTCGTTTGGCGGAGGTGTATGGCGACGGGGAAGTTCGATTAACGGTAGAACAAAATGTTATTTTGGCTGGGATTTCTAGCGATCGCTTGGAGGCATTTTTATCCGATCCGTTGTTGGATAAGTTTACCATTTCTCCCGGTCATTTAACGCGATCGCTGGTTTCTTGTACAGGATCGAAATTTTGCAATTTTGCCTTAATTGAAACCAAACAACGGGCTTGGGCGATGGTAAAAGAGTTAGAAGGGGAATTGGATATTCCCGACCACGTTCGCATTCACTGGAGTGGTTGTCCCAATTCTTGCGGTCAACCCCAAGTAGCCGATATTGGTTTGATAGGAACTAAAGCTCGTAAAAATGGGGAAATGGTGGAAGGTGTGGATATTTTGATGGGTGGTAAAGTTGGTAAAGATGCTCGTTTGGGCGATCGCGTACAAAAAAGCGTTCCCTGCGAGGATTTAAAATCGGTTCTTAGAGATTTGCTGGTAGAAAATTTTGGTGCCCAACCCAAGACAAATGGGTAAGAAAATTCGCCTGTTTTCTACATAACGAACCGATTTTAAAGCGACTATTTTTATCTAACATTATAGCATAATAGGTGGGCAGTGCCCACCCTACAAAAATGTTTCTATTTTGTTAGAAAATGTAAAAACCTATACAGTTTCACTTTGATGGAAACGATAATTTAAAACTATCGTTAAAACAACAGGCAAACGGTTTAAAAGACGAGGGGGTCTAATGAAACAATTCCCAGAGATTACTAGCAAACTCTTGAGTGCGAAAAAGCAAAAAGGCGTTACCTTTGCCGACTTGGAAAAAGCAGTGGGAAGGGATGAAGTTTGGATTGCTGCTGTTATTTATCGTCAGGCAAGTGCCGATAGCGAAGAAGCCCATAACATTGTTTCTGCTCTGGGATTGCCACCCGATTTAGCCGAAGAATTAACCGAACCGCCAGTGAAAGGTTCTTTAGATCCTCAAATTCCTACGGACCCTTTAATTTATCGCCTGTACGAAATTATGCAGGTTTATGGTATGCCCGTGAAAAGTGTCGTTCACGAAAAATTTGGCGATGGCATTATGAGTGCGATTGACTTTACCTTTGATGTGGAAAAAGTCGAAGACCCTAAAGGCGATCGCGTCAGAATGATTATGGAAGGCAAGTTTTTACCCTACAAAAAATGGTAGCTTGGCGGTTTATTTCCCAGTTTTTTTGGCAACAGCGATCGTTTCTATCAATGCAGTGAATCCCAAAAGGAGCGTTCTTTAATGGACTATACGGCACCTCGCGAAGTACTGAAGAAAATGGCCCAAGCTGGCGAGTTTAAAACGCGGCTGGCAGTCAAAGATATGTTGATTCGTGGCTTTTATTCTGGTTTTCTACTAGGTATTGCTACCACCCTGGCTATGACTGTGGCAGTGCAAACGGGGATTCCATTTGTGGCGGCGTTGATTTTTCCCTGGGCTTTTGTTTTGATTATCCTGTTTGGTACGGAATTGGTAACGGGTAATTTTGCTTTAATGGCAGTAGCCAGACTATCTGGATTGACCCGATGGGGATTAATTGCTAAGAACTGGCTTTGGGTGTATTTGGGAAATTTTTTAGGCTGTCTGATTGCTGGATTGGCGATTAGTTTTTCCCTGACCAATGCATTTACCATCGAACCGAATGAAGTCGCCCAAAAAATTATGTCAATTGCCGAAACCAGAACGATTGGTATCGGTGAAATGGGTGCTAATGGATTTTTATTGATGGTTGTTCGCGGCATTCTTTGCAATATTTTGGTTTGTTTGGGAGTCATGCTGGGCGTGGTCAGTCAATCGGTTCCTGGAAAGGTGTTAACTTGCTGGTTGCCTATTATGACTTTTGTTGCCCTGGGTTTGGAGCATATTGTGGTGAATATGTTCTTTATTTTAACAGGGATGATGTTGGGGTCTCCCATTAGCGGAACGGAAATGGTTTTCTGGAATTTTCTTCCGGTAACTATTGGTAATTTAATTGGCGGTGCTTTGTTTGTTGGTTTTCTATTCTATACTACTTATGGCGAGAATTTGCGTCCCAGAATTGCTACGGTTTCTTCTTCGGAGGAGGCTGTAGAAGGGCAAGCTAAATAGGTAAAGAAACGCCATTTGCGAGCGATCGCGCCGGCTAATTTCCTCGATATATAGGGTAGGGAGGTTCGCGCAGCCGCCCTACTTTTTTATAGAATAGAGACTTCCATGCAATATCTACATGAAAAAATTGCAAAACCTGCTATAGCCGATTCCTTTTAGTAGCAAATTTTACGATTTTTCTGGAAATTTGGTGTCACTCTAGAAATCAAAGAACGACAAAAGTATGGATTGCCCCAATTACTTGTTTTTCTGAAGCTTTCAAAAAGCTACAAAATGCGATCGCACCGAGAATAAACCATCCATCTACGTAACTTTCCCAAATAGCCATTCTGGGAAAAAGAACCAAACAAAAAGGAATTAAGGAGAACGCCCCAATGTTGAGAAATTTGCTTTCTTTTGACGGTCGCTACCGCATTTTACACATGACCTGGTTTGCTTTTTTCCTAACCTTCGTCATTTGGTTTAATTTTGCACCCCTAGCGACTACAGTGAAAGAACAAATGGGTCTGAGTGAAGACCAAATTCGTACCCTCGCGATTTGCAATGTAGCTTTAACTGTGCCCTCGCGGGTAATTATCGGTATTTTGCTGGATAAATACGGTCCTCGTCTTACCTATTCCATTCTTTTGGTATTTTCAGTCATCCCTTGCATGATGTTCGCTTTGGCAAACAATTTCAGCATGTTGGTGGTTAGCCGCTTGCTGTTGGGAATTGTGGGGGCTGGCTTTGTCATCGGTATTCGCATGGTTTCGGAATGGTTTCCTCCCCGGGAAGTTGGTTTTGCTGAAGGCATCTACGGCGGTTGGGGGAATTTTGGTTCTGCCTTTTCTGCTTTTACGCTGCCTTCGGTGGCTTTGGGATTGGCAGTCTTTTCCGGGAATGATGCTAACTGGCGTTTGGCAATTGCTTTGACTGGTATAGCTGGTGCTGTTTATGGCATTATTTACTGGTTTGGTGTGGAAGATACGCCGCCTGGGAGAACTTACCACAGACCGGAACGTCATGGCGCGATCGAAGTAACCAGTCGCAAGGATTTCTGGCTGCTGTTGGCGATGAACTTGCCCATTCTCGGGGTTTTGGCATTGCTGGCTTGGCGTTTGAGCAATGTTGGGTTTCTCTCGACCTTGCAACTGTATTTGGTTTGGCTGGTTTTGGTGGGGCTGTATTTGGTGAAAGCTTACAAATGCTGGGAGGTTAATAAAGATTTGATGCGCGGTCAGAAATACTATCCTCCCGAAGACCGTTACGATTTCAAACAAGTAGCTATGCTGGAGCTAACCTATGTGACCAACTTTGGGTCGGAACTGGCGGTGGTATCCATGTTGCCTGCGTTTTTTGAAACCACGTTTGGTTTGTCAGCAGCATTTGCTGGTGCGATCGCTTCTAGCTATGCGTTTATGAATCTTTTTTCCCGTGCTAGTGGCGGGTTGATTTCCGATCGCTTGGGTAGCCGCAAGTGGACTATGGTGGTGTTACTGGCAGCGATGGGCATTGGTTACTTGATGCTCAGTACTGTCAACAATAGCTGGTGGATTCCCGCTGCGATCGCGTTGACCATGCTATGTTCCTTTTTTGTACAAGCCGCCGAAGGCTCCACCTATTCCATCGTTCCCCTGGTGAAAAAGCGCCTCACCGGTCAAATTTCCGGCAATGTTGGTGCATACGGCAATGTTGGGGCTGTTTGCTATCTGACAGCCTACAGTTTGTTACCCAGCGGTGCTGTGGGCGATCGCATCTTTTTCCAAGTTTTGGGTGTTGCTGGTTTGATGGTAGCTTTTCTCTGCTGGTTCTTTCTTAAAGAGCCAAAAAATTCCTTTGCCGATGACTACGAAGGCTACGAAGGGGAAGAAGGCTTAGTTGCCGCTACCAGCAAAATCGATCCTGCAGGAAATACTGTCCAAGACTGGTCGTAATTGTCCACGCTCCATATACTTTTACTCCTACAAGCCATCAAGATATTATGACGAAAACCCTATGTCCTTACTGCGGTGTTGGTTGTGGCTTAGACGTATCCCCACCCGCCCAAGCAGGCAAAAAGACCCACCGCGACAGCCAAGGCCATCCCATTTGGAAAGCAGCAGGCGATCGCGACCATCCTTCTAGCAAAGGCATGGTGTGCGTTAAAGGTGCTACCGTCACCGAGTCCCTACACAAAGATCGTCTTAAATATCCCATGATGCGAGATTCCTTAGATGAGCCCCTCCAAAAAGTTACTTGGGAAACGGCCTTGAACCGCATTGCCAGTCGCTTGCAAGAAATACTAGCAACCCAAGGTCCGGATGCCATTTGCCTCTATGGTTCCGGTCAGTTGCAAACGGAAGATTATTACGTTGCCCAAAAACTCATGAAAGGTTGCTTGGGGACCAACAACTTCGATGCCAACTCCCGGCTGTGTATGTCTTCTGCTGTAGCTGCCTATACCCAAAGCTTTGGCGCTGACGGTCCTCCCTGCTGCTACGACGATTTGGAACAAACCGATTGTGCGTTTCTCATTGGTACCAACACCGCCGAATGCCATCCTATTGTTTTCAACCGCTTCCGCAAGTACCACAAGCGCAACCGACATGTAAAACTGATTGTTGTAGACCCACGCACCACCAAAACAGCCGAACCAGCCGATTTGCATCTAGCCATCGAACCGGGAACGGATATTGATTTGCTCCACGGCATCGGTCATTTGTTACTTAAGTGGGGTATTATCGATGGACCGTTGATTGAAGATTGCACTCAAGGCTTTCCCCAATACGCTCAAATCTTGCGCCAGTATCCCCCCGACTGGGTAGCAAGTCGCTGTGGTATTGAGGAAGAAGATTTAAAACAAGCAGCTCGATATTGGGCAGAATCGGAACGGGTGCTTTCTATGTGGTCCATGGGCATCAACCAATCCAGCGAAGGTACGGCCAAGGCGCGATCGCTCATCGATCTACATTTAATGACGGGAAACATAGGCAAACCAGGGGCAGGACCCTTTTCCCTCACCGGTCAACCCAATGCCATGGGAGGTCGTGAAGCCGGGGGATTGGCGCATATTCTGCCTGGGTATCGTTCCGTTAAAAATGCCCAACACCGCGCCCAGGTGGAACAATTCTGGGGATTGCCAGCGGGTCGTATCTCCCCCTATCCCGGTCGTTCCGCTTGGGAGATGATAACCGGTTTGGAAATGGGGGATGTGGGATGTTTTTGGGTAGTAGCTACCAATCCCGCTGTAAGTATGCCTGACATCGAACGCGCGCAAGCTGCCATGGAGCGATCGCCCTTGACCGTGTACCAGGATGCTTACTATCCTACGGAAACAGTCCGCTACGCTCACGTGGTACTACCCGCTGCCCAATGGAGTGAAAAAACCGGTACCATGACCAATTCCGAACGGGTGGTCACCCTTTGCCCTGCTTTTCGCCATCCCCCCGGGCAAGCCAAAGCCGATTGGGAAATTTTCGCCGAAGTGGGGCGGCGATTGGGATTTGTCGATGAATTTAACTTTGCCGATGCGGCAGCAGTGCATGGGGAATTTGTGCAACTGACCCGCGATCGCCCCTGCGATATGACCGGTATCAGCCATCAAAAATTACAAGAATACGGTCCCATTCAATGGCCGCATACCGATACGTCAGCAGAACCACCAGCTTATCCCCAACGCCTCTATACCGATCTTTTCTTTCACACACCCAACCGCCGCGCCCGATTTGCCGCCGCCCAAGCCCAAGGATTGGCAGAACTGCGGGATGAGAATCATCCTTATATTCTCACCACCGGCAGACTTTACGGTCACTGGCACACGCAAACCAGAACGGGGCGCATTGAAAAAATCACCAAAATGCATCCAGAACCTTTTTTGGAAATCCATCCCCGGGATGCGCGCAAGTTGGATATCCAGGATGGCCATCTCGTGGAAGTGCGATCGCGCCGGGGCAAGGCGAAATTTCCGGCAAAAATCACCAAAGCGATCGCGCCGGGAACCGTTTTCATACCCATGCACTGGGGATTTCTTTGGGGCGAAGATTGGCAAGCCAACGCCATGACCCACGCCCACGCCGATCCCGATTCGTTACAACCAGAACTGAAAGCCTGTGCGGTGCAACTAATACCAGTTAACCCACAAACATCAGAACTCGAATCGCCAGAAACAGAAACAAGGGAGGAATCGCTGGTATGACCTACTTTCAATTTGAAGCAGACTTCGTAGAAAGCTTGCGCTGCATTCCCATGTTCGTACGCATGAAACTAGATACCTGTGGTGTCAAACTAAAATTGCATCACTGGCATCAGTTTCTCCAGACAGAACGCCAGCAGTTGGTAGATATGCCTTGCCAGACGCCAAGGGAAATTCAACAGTACCGGCAATATTTGCAAAATTTGGTGCAACAGCATACCGGCAGCCCCGCTAAAGAACTTGAGATTGATGATTCCCCAGCATGGTTGGACCCGCATAGCGTTCCGCAAGCAACGGCAGAAAAAGCCCAATCCATGGGAGTTGACCTCCATCCCCAGCAGTGGTTGCAGCTAACGCCCTTGCAGCGTTTTGCCCTCATCAAATTAAGCCGCAAAGGTCATGAAAACAAAAACTTTTATCCCGCCTTGCAAGAATTTGGGTTGGTGGCGTCGTCGCGATCGCCCATTTGAGCCAAACCAATAATTTTTTCCTCTACAATCATAGAAATATCTCGTTGAGGCAACAATATGGTAGCCGCAAACCATCTAGACCGCAAAACCGCTTGGCATAGATTACAATCCGGTGATTTCCAGCAGCGTTGGGAAGCAGCCAAATGGTTCTGCCGACAAGGCAAAGATATCGTGTGGCCTTGCATCGATCTGGCGAACGACGAAAACGCCGATTGGGAAACCCGCTGGTTTGCCATTTGGATCTTAGGACAATTGGACAATCCAGAAGTAGCGATCGCTTTAACCAGGCTAACGCAAAACAGCGATGAAGACCTCGCCCAACACGCCGCCCACGCACTTTCCTCCTATCGCAGCGAAGCCCGCATTGTCGCTATGCAAGACTTATTGCAGCAGCCAGGCACCAAATTTTTAGCCACGCAAACCCTCGCCACCATACGTCACACCGCCACCATTCCCTTACTGCTATCCGTGGTAGACGACGAAATGCCGGAAATTCGAGCTATGGCTTTGGAAGCCCTCAGTAGTTTCAACGATAGCCGCCTGCCCCCCATTTTCCAACGTTTGCTTGCCGATTCCCATGCCAAAGTGCGTCAAGCAGCCATTTCCGGTATCGCAGCCAGCCACACGCGCCAGCAAATCGACGATGCCACCACCGTTCTCATGCCCTTACTCCAAGATGAACATCCAACGGTTGCCTCCCATGCCGCCAAAGCTTTGGAAAAAATCGCTTCTCCCCAAGCTGCTGATGCCTTGGTCAATCGCTTGAGAAATTCTACCCTTCCCGCATCCTTGCAGATTGACATCGCTAGAGCTTTGGCAGCCATCGAAACCGAAACGGCAGTGACTGGTTTGGGAGATTATTTACAAAATGCTGCTTCTATTCCTGTATGCCGGGAAATTGCTCATCTGTTGGGGCGTTTGCGCAATGAGTGCCAAAAAGACCGGGCAACCCAATATTTACTCGCCTTTCTCCAGCAACAAAGCGAACCCTCCTGCCAGCCACAGGTACAACAAGCTGTTGCCATGGCGTTGGGAAAATTGGGTCGTTCCACAGCGCGTACGACGTTAGAACAAATGACCGATGCTGCCGTGCCTGCGGTGGCATTCCACGCCCGCTACGCTTGGGAAAATTTGCCCCGATAGCTATTTTTAGCACGAACCAGACGCAGCAGCCGTATCGAACAATACCAAAACATGGGGTTTGCCCCTGGTATTCTAATTTGTTAATTAACCAAACCAGTTTTTTGAAGTGCCTATGCGCATCGAGCAATTGCAAGCTTTCTTAGCCGTCGTTGACACCGGAAATTTTGGACAAGCAGCACGCGATCGCGGGGTCACGCAATCCACCATCAGCCGCCAAATTCAGGCCTTGGAAACCGATCTCGGTGCGCCTTTGTTCCATCGACATACCCAAGCACAGCTAACCGTGGCGGGAGAGCGTTGTTTGCCCCGGGCGCGGAAAATATGTCAGGAATGGCAAAATTTAACCCAAGATGTGCAAGAATTGATGGCTGGCAAACAATCGGACCTGTGCGTTGCCGCCATTCATTCGGTTTGTTCCTATTTGCTACCACCCATATTGCAGAAATTTTGCCGTACCCATCCCCAGGTACAATTGCGGGTAACGGCTTTGGGAAGCGATCGCGCGTTGAAAGTATTGCGAGATGGGTTGGTCGATGTGGCTGTAGTTATGAACAATCCTGCCTTTACCGCCAGTGCCGATATGGTTTCGGAAATTCTCTACGAAGAAGCGATTGAAGTGCTTATGGCAGCCGACCATCCCCTCAGCAAATGCTATTCCCTAACCGCCGCAGAAATTGCTCGCTACCCGCAAATTACCTTTAAAGATGGCTACGGCATGCAGCGACTAACCCAAAATTGGTTTGCCACCGCTGGCGTTACCCCCCATATTGCCATGGAATTGAATACTTTAGATGCTTTTCGCGGTACCATTCGCCAAGGAGAATGTTTGGCGTTGTTGCCCCAATCGGCATTGACAGAAATCCCCCAAGACCCCACCCTGGTTACCCGAGAAATTGCCGCCGTTAACGGTCAGCCTCCCTTGCAGCGTCAAGTTATCCTGGCCACTACTAGCGATCGCTTGTACATTCCTCCCATTCAAGCATTTTACGAACTGGTTTGTTCCTTTTATTCATCCGACTCCCCAACAGCAACGCAACAACCACCTTCCCATGAGCGCAACATTCCGAGAATTGCTTAAAAAAATTGGCAGCGGTACCCACACCGGCGACAATTTAACCCGCGAAGAAGCCACCCTGGCTACCCGTTTGATGCTGCAACAAGAAGCCACACCAGCGCAAATTGGGGCTTTTGCGATCGCGCATCGTATCAAACGCCCCATCCCCGAAGAACTGGCGGGGATGTTGGATGCTTATGATGAATTGGGTCCCAAAATTCCGGCTTTGTCGGATGCCCACGACTATCCGGTAACGGTTATTGGGGTTCCTTACGACGGGCGATCGCGTACAACGCCAGTGACAGCAATTACCGCTGTTATTCTAGCAACCGCAGGCGTTCCCGTGTTGCTCCACGGCGGCGATGTCATGCCCACCAAATATGGATTGCCCCTGGTGAAGATTTGGCAACAATTGGGCATGGATTTTACCACCCTAGAAGTGGAACAAATTCACCAAGTTATGGACCAAACGGGGTTGGGCTTTCTTTATTTACCCAAACATTTCCCCCTCGCCCACAATTTGGTTCCCTATCGCGAACAAATTGGCAAACGCCCGCCTCTGGCCACGATAGAATTAATTTGGTTTCCCTATGCTGGTGCCGGCAATGCGATCGCGGGATTTGTTCATCCTCCCACAGAAGGGTATTTCCGGGAAACCTACCAACTGCGGCAAGCCACCCATCCCCAAATCCATCGCCTCACCACCGTCAAGGGATTGGAAGGGAGTATTGATTTGGCGCGCAATCGTACGGCAATTATTGGAATTTGTCAAAGCGACGGCGACCCCAGCTGGCGGCGTTTGAATGTGTATCCTAGAGAATGCGGGGTTTCCGGCAGCGATGTGTCTTTCGATTCTCCGTGGTCGGCTTTGCAGCTAATCGAAGCAACTTTACACGGCGAACCCACGCCATTGGTACCAGCAGCGATTTACAATAGTGGGTTTTATTTGTGGCACTGCGGTGTTTGTGCGGATTTGGCTTCTGGGGTGGAACAGGCGAAAGATATGCTAGCGGTAGGAAAAGTGGCTGACCAGCAACAACAAATTGCCCAAGCGATCGCGGCACAAAGGAAAAAATAAGCCAGCAATAATACAAGGGAATTGGGAAACGCCAGAACATCATTGTTTTTTTGAAAATGGTACAATTTCAAAAAATGGGAAAAGAAGCTTTCTTGTCGGGGTAGAAGGGCACCACCCCGACATTTTTGTGGGTGTATGTACGTCGGATTGGGTATTACTTACTCATTTCTAACATACGCTGGATGGGTTGCCAAGCAGCGGTACGCACCTCTTCCGACATGGTGATTTCCGGCGTGCGGTTTTTCATGGCCAGGTAGAGTTTTTCTAGCGTGTTCAGGCGCATGTGAGGGCACTCATTGCAAGCGCAAGTGCCGCTGGCTGGGGCAGGAATGTATTCTTTGCCGGGAACTTGTTTCTGCATTTGATGGATAATGCCCGGTTCGGTAGCCACGATGAAAGAACTGCGATCGCTTTGACGGACGTGTTTTAACAAAGCGGCTGTGGAACCAATGAAGTTGGCATGACGCAGAACCGGTTCTTCGCACTCCGGATGGGCAATAATTTCCGCTTCCGGATGTTCCACTTGCAGCTGTATCAGTTTTTTCTCGGAAAAGTTCTCGTGAACGATGCAACTTCCCTGCCACAAAACCATATCCCGACCAGTTTGTTGGATAACGTAGCGACCCAAATTGCGATCGGGGGCAAAAATAATCGGCTGTTCCGGCGGAATCTGCTGTACCAATTTTACCGCATTGGAACTGGTGCAGATTAAATCGCTCATGGCCTTGATGGCTGCCGAACAGTTAATGTAAGAAATGACCATGTGGTCGGGATAAGCTTCCTTAAACTGGGCAAACTCATCGGGAGGGCAAGTGTCTGCCAGGGAACAGCCAGCTTCCAAATCCGGCAGCAAAACCTGTTTGTCGGGATTGAGAATTTTGGCGGTTTCCGCCATGAAGTGAACCCCGGCAAAGACAATGACATCGGCGCTGGTACTGGCGGCTTGGCGGGCCAGTTGTAGGGAATCGCCGATAAAATCAGCAATATCTTGGATATCTCCTTCTTGATAGTAGTGCGCCAAAACAACGGCGTTTAGTTCCTGTTTGAGGTCTTCAATCGCCCCGAACAGGTCGTTGGGAATGGCATTGGTAGCGGACGATTCAATAGACTTGTTTGCGGTTAGAAACACAGTTACCAGATTGTTAAAAACTTCCTGCAAGTACGTTCTAGTTAAATTATAGTAGGTTTTACCAAAATGTGCAGGGGACTGCCGGCAAATCCCATCCCTGTGAATTTGCCCGTTGGCGATCGCTTTGGTGCGTTTATCCTAGATAAAGGAAGACTTTATCGGTTGATTATGCACTCGGACAATCATTCTTTTTATCAAGAAACCATAAAAAATTCCCTTACCATTGCAGTTATTGGCGATATTCACGACCAATGGGAAAAAGCCGACGAACGGGCTTTGCAACATTTGGGGGTCGATTTGGTGCTTTTTGTGGGCGATTACGGCAACGAAGCGGTGTCTTTGGTACGTTCCATTGCCCAATTGGATATCCCCAAAGCGGCAGTATTTGGCAACCACGACGCTTGGTATACCATGACCGATTGGGGTCGCCGCAAATGCCCCTACGATCGCGAGAAGGAAGATTGGGTTAATTTGCAAATGGAAGCTTTAAGCGATTGCCACGTCGGCTACAGCCAGCGAACTTTTCCCCAATTTCAGCTAGCAGTAGTTGGTACGCGCCCTTTTAGTTGGGGGGGTCCAGAATGGAAACATGCTAGCTTCTATCAAGAACGCTTTGGGGTCCATAATTTGCAAGAATCCACCGATCGCATTGTCGCTGCCGCGCAAGAAACCCCAGTAGATACAGTGCTGTTTCTCGGTCACAACGGACCCTATGGGTTGGGTTCGCAGCCAGAAGCCCCCTGTGGTAAGGATTGGAAACCCATTGGTGGCGACTACGGCGACCCAGATTTTAGCGAAGCGATCGCACAAACCCGGGCATTAGGGAAAACCATCCCCCTAGTCACCTTCGGTCACATGCACCACCGCCTGCGCCATACCAACACCTGTCGCCGGCAATCTTTGTACGTAGATGGGGAAGGTACGGTGTATCTCAACGCTGCCAGCGTACCTAGAATTGTAGACATCGAAGGCGATCGCTGCCGCAACTTTTCCTTAATCACCCTACGCAACGGGCGAGTTGCCCAAGCCTCCTTGGTGTGGGTTGGCGAAGACTTTCAAATCGTTTCTGAGGAAATTTTGCATCAAAACCAAAATCTCTGCTGGATGCAATCTGCCTAACCCCCAACTACCCCCTACAAACCAAAGGAAAAATACGATACAATAACAACTGCTGGAGAGGTGGCAGAGCGGTCGATTGCGTCTGACTTGAAATCAGATGAACCCGTTCAGGGTTCCGGGGGTTCGAATCCCTCCCTCTCCGTTTCCTCATTGGTTTGGGAAAGCAAACAAGCGATCGCGCCTTCTTCGCACCTCACTGACCCTGCACAATAAAACCAGCCCAATATTGCGGATGGGCAAAAGGATAGCGTTGCTGGCAAAAGAGACTCAACCCCTCCTCCAACAATTGCGTTAGCCGCCGAACCGCTTTTTTACGTTTCTTATGTTCATCCTTCCAAGACAAACGTTGTTCCGAACTCAGTTGGCGACGTTGTTTCAACTGGGCTTCCGCCGCCGCCAAAGCCTCCCTTTCCCGCGCCAGACGATTTTGCAAATAGGGACGAATTTGGGGGAGGTACGCCCGTTCCAGTTCCTCATTGGTGAGACAACGCAGGCGTTGTTGGGCTTGTTGCAAAGCAGCAGCGGTGGTGTGTTGGCGGCGTTGTTGGTAGTACAACGTAGCAAAAACCGCCGTCGCCAGGTCGTTCACCGCCCACAGGGTACTGATGGCACTGCTAACACCAATGCAGAGAAAACCGGTACTGATGGTGAGAATATCGTCCGTGAGTTCGGTGGTGGATAAGTTAGTTTCGCAGCAGGAAAGGAACACCTCTTGTACCTGGGGAAATCGCCAAGTGAGCAATTGTTCCAGAGAAAGGTAGCCGTCGGCAAGCACCAGTCGCGAGTTGAGGGGATTGCCCAAATCGGAACTGGCGTGGTGGCTGGAATGGAGTTGTTGGACTTGGGCGAGGAGGTTTTGGTATTTGGCAGTGGTGGCGTGTTGGCGGCGCAGGCGTTGTTGGGAAGGCACTTGATAGAGTTGTGCCAGAGTGTCGCATTCGTATTCCGTGAAATAGAGGTCGTCGGTGGCATCTTCCACAATGCCGATGGTGGATTGGGGGGCAGTGTTGTCGGTGCGTTGGTGGCAGAAATTGAGAATTTGGCAACTGGGTACCACACGCAGGCGGAAGAGGTCGCTGAGGTAGCGGGTAGCGGTGGGGGTAGCGATATTGGCGGTTTGGGATTTGCGTTTGCCTCCCATGCGGGTATCGTCGGTGGCGGGATGGCGGGTGGTTTCGCTGGCGGCGGTGGGTTGGCTGGTGTCGATGGGCAAAGCGGCGAAGGGAATTTGGTGCAAGGCGAGGTGGGGAACGATGATGAGTTCTCGGATATCCTGCAAGTGTTGTTGGATGAGTTGGTCGAGGTGCAAGCGTTGGCTGAGTTGTTGCAGAACTGGCGACATTTGTTGCAGCCAAGTGCTGTTATCGCGGCGATAGGGGGTTGACCAGTTATCCAGAATCCACTGTTGCAATTCTTGTTGACTCTCTCCCTGGCAAGTGAATATTTGTGGGGATTGCCCCGGTTTCAAGATAAAGATGTGAGTGTCGTTTTTAGTGGTATAGAAACTAAGCAACGCGGCTTGCTGGTGGGGAATCAGTTGCTGCATCTGTGCCAGGGATAGATGTTCGGTTTGTTGTTGGGCAGCTTGCAGCAAGTCTTGGCGGCGGATTTGCTGCCATATTTGTTGTTTTTCCGCCTCTAGTTGTTCGATTTGCTGGCGGTCTTTTTGGGAAAATTGCGGTGTGGCATCGCGTTTGGCACCTACTAGCTGTTTTTCCTGTTGGGGAAACTGCCAGCGGTAGCGGAGGTTGTTGATTTGTTGTTGCAGTTGTTGGTATTCCTGGACCAGGGGAGGAACTTCGCCTTCGGGATATAGGTCGGAGGTAGCCATTAAATCCACCAAACGCTGGCAGCGGGAACGTTCCGTGGTTTCGATGGCGTTTTTGATGTCTCCTACTTGGATATACGCTTGAACGAGGTTTTCGTAGACACCAATGGATTCTTTGAGAATTTCCTGGCGGCGTTGTTCGTCTACTGACTGGCTGCGGGAATTTTCCACAGCATCGATGGCTTGGCTGTAGCCTTCAATGGCAAGTTGCCAGTTGCCTTGTTGGAATCCTAAATTTCCCAAGTTGCGTCCAGTTCTCCAACACTCTAAAGGAATGGCTTTGGGTGTATAAATAGTAAGGGCGTTGCGATAGCAGGCAATGGCATCTTCCAGATTTTGTGCCCTATCTCCCTGGATGCGGTACAAGTAGGCATTGCCCAGACCGTTTTGAGTCATTGCCCACTGTTGGGGAAAGGCATCGCGGGTATATACTTGCAAAGCTTGCTGGTAGTAGGCAATGGCATCTTCCAGATTTTGTGCCCTATCTCCCTGGATGCGGTCTTGGTAGGCACTGCCCAGATTGTTTTGGGTACCTGCCCAATCTTGGGGAAAGGCATCGCGGGTACGAACTTGCAAAGCTTGCTGGTAGCAGGCAATGGCATGTTCCAGATTTTGTGCCTTGTCTCCCTGGATGCGGTTTGAGTAGGCAGGGCCCAGATTGTTTTGAGTCATTGCCCATTGTTGGGGAAAGGCATCGCGGGTACAAACTTGCAAAGCTTGCTGGTAGTAGGCAAT